>CAYYEL010000094.1:0-7895 GCA_964470845.1 uncultured Bacteroidaceae bacterium
AATGTTGCAAAAAACGATATGCAAAATTACGCTTAAACAATTAAGCAATCAATACTCAAATATTGGGTTTCTTCACACTCTAAGCCCGGTGTAAAATAATTACTTTTGAGTACAATAGCCCCTTATATAGCAATTATTTAAATAAGGAGAAATAGGCTATACCGAATGATATTGCCGGTTCGTTGTTATAAGCCTTATCGAGTAATCCTATACTATACTCGCCCTTGAGTACAATATTCTTCAACGGACGATAATTGGCTCCAACAGCCACTCTTTGACGTCCGCACCACTCTACATCCATAATACTTCCTTCGGTTTTGAACATTGAGTCATAATACTCGTAACGTCCGAAAAGGTGCAGTTTCTTTTTACTCAATTTATTATTATTGATAAGAGAAAAGAGATCGTAACCGGCCTCAATGCCCACAGCAATAGCATCCGAACCTATGGCCTGTTTAGGCGATGGCGAGTCGTTGCGCATACTCATATTATATTTTGTTATAAGCTCCGAGTCGCTCAGATGCCCATAATCGAAATTTCCATGCACGATTACATTTTTTGTTTCGTAACAAAAGTCGAATGCGCCAATCATCACAGTGCCTTTCACGTCCTTATATTTGGCATTTTCGGTAACGCTCAACGTATTTTTAAAAGAGTTGCCAATGTAACCACTCAATGAGAGACGCAGACCTTTGAGCGAGAAATTATCTACACGAAAAGCACCTGCGTAGGAGTTGGCGATTTTAAATTCATAGGGACTTCCGGCACCTCCCGCAACCCAATTCTGTCGTCCGAATCGGTCGGAGTCCAATCCGGGAAGAAACATTAGTTCGTAGCGCCATTTCCCTACCTCGCCCCACAGGCTCACACCCGTTTCGTGCCACGTACAAGGCATAATTGTACTCTCGCCTTCAGGACGATAATTTGTAAAAAACTCGGTGGGCATATGATACATATTCGTTGCCCCCACAGGCACTACAAAATGTCCGATTTTAAGATTGACCTCGCCGTTAAGCCAGCGTTTATTTATCCAAAATTGCTCCAATGCAACCTCGCCACCACGCTCAACCTCCGACTCGTACTCGCCGGCCTCTTCCTCTTCAATCTCCACGGCGCTCTCGGTTCCTCCGTGTTCAAACTCAATTTCGGTACCCAAAGACCAACCGTGCCCAAAATCGTAACCCAACCACAACACCACGTGTGGAAGGTCGAAACGTCCGTGGCTGTCGTCGTCCTTGTACCGCTGTGCATCGGTGTACCTAAGATATTTATCACTAAAGAAATTACGTGTAAATACAGCCTCGCCGTATCCGCCTATCGTCAGACGGGAATGTTTTTCGCCTTCACTTTGTGTCTCTGTCCCTGTAACCGACACTGAATTATCCTGTGCTACAAGAGCAGGTGCTGTCAGAATCGAAAAGAACAGAGTGCTTAATAAAAATCCTTTCATAAATATTTACTTTTAAGTTACAAACAATATTATAAAAAAGGTTATATAAACCTATTTTATAAAAACTATGCAAAAGTACCGTGTAACCAACAGGACGGCAATACTCAAAATTAAGGCTTTTTGATTAGTACCGATAAGCAGATTTCATTATTTTTAAGTATTGTAAAGAGATACTAAATTCAATAAATTTGCACCGAAAGAAAAAGATTCCAATGGCCGAAAAAATCTCAAAATATTACGCATCAGACAAACTAAGGGATTTAATACGCGATAACTCACTACTGCTTATGGTAATGAGCCGTTTCGGTATTCCTCTGGGATTTGGGGATAAAAACATTGAAGAAATTTGCGTGGCACAAAATGTTGACACTGCCACATTCTTAGCTGTTGCCAATTTTATAAGCAACAACGATGCCGACTATAAATCGGTATCTCTTGCGTCGCTCATCGAGTATCTCAAGCGTGCACACATTTACTTTCTCGACTATAATCTGCCCTATATACGCCGCCGTCTCATTGAGGCCATTGACTGTTCGGGTGCCGACGAGGTAGCTTTTCTTATTCTAAGATTCTACGACGAATATGTTACCGAGGTGCGCAAGCATATGGAATATGAGAATGATATGGTTTTTTCATATGTAAAGGAGCTTCTGCAAAATCGTCGTAACAGTTCATACTCCATACGCCTGTTTGCCGACAAGCACAATCACATTGGCCCTAAGCTGAAGGAGCTCAAAGATATTATCATAAGCTATTATCACGAAAAAAGCAACGACCTGCTCAACTCGGTACTTTTCGATATAATAAATTGCGAACAAGACCTAAACTACCATTGTCAGGTCGAGGATGCGTTATTCGTGCCTGCTGTCGAGGCGTTGGAACGCGCCGTCAGCAAAGAGGCCGGCGACAGCAAACAGAGCCTCGACCGACAAGCAGACACTACAAAGCCCGATGCATTGAGCAGCCGCGAAAAAGAGATTATCGTTTGTATTGCAAAGGGAATGTCCAACAAAGAGATTGCCGAGAATCTTAACCTCTCGGTTCACACTGTTACAACCCATCGACGCAATCTATCGGCCAAATTACAGATTCACTCTCCTGCCGGGCTCACCATCTATGCCATTGTCAACAAGTTGATAAACCTACAAGACATTCAAGGGCTGAAGATTGGAGATTAACAGAGCCTTCTGCGCATCTTGCCGGACGTTACAATAATTCTAAAAAGAGATTTAAACAGTTTTTATAAACCGTTTAACAAGCATCACTTAAATGGGTCGTTCTCTTCGCGACGTTGTGTGTGCGAAGGCGATATTACCTCTTCGGGATAATACCCTTTAATGTAATAACCTTTATCGCGCATATTTCCATCTATAATATCACCTACACTTCCACCTTTTGTTGTCTCACGATAAAGTTCCTCATAGTCGCGTGTGTAATCGGGGTCGGGCACTACATTTACTATAAATTGTAACTCCTTAACACCCTTGGGCTCGATAATGGCTATATGGTATCGACCCGATGAGTATATTACAACAAATTACATAAAAGGCGTCAACATATAGCCCAACCATCCGCAAAAGCGTTTCCACAGCGGACGCGACTTCCAATATTCGCGTGTCAGCAGGAAACTCTCTTCTTTATCGCGACGATAGTGAGTGAGCAGTTCTTCGGTATCCTCCTTGTCAAATATAAAGATGTTGCACTCGTAGTCGTAACAGAGACTGCGACTGTTTAAATTAGTTGAACCAACCGTGCAGAAACGACCATCGACACTCATAACTTTTGCGTGATTGAACCCTGCGTCGTACAGATAAACAACTGCACCTTTTTTCATCAATTTATAGGCTGTGTATAGGGCGACGTCGGGCGTAAAAGGAATGTCCGACTTCGACGATAGCATAATCTCGACGTGTACACCGTTTTTTAGTGCATCCTTCATAGCTCCACGCACAATGTACGTTGGAATAAAATAGGGATTTATAATTTGTACGCTGTCTTTTGCGGCGTATATAGCGTTGGCATAAATGCGACGCATGTTCTCGGCATTGCGTGTGGGCCATCTGTCAACGACGGCTATACGTGCATCGTCGTTCTTTAATGCTGTGGGATAATAGTCGCCCCCGCCGACATTCTGTCCTGTCTCGCGATTCCACATTGCAAGGAAAATATTCTGCAAGTGAGCAACAGCCTCGCCCTCGACACGCGAGTGAATGTCGCGCCATTTTCCCACTCCTTCGAGCCCATTAACATAATAATCGGCCACGTTAATGCCTCCGGTGTAACCTATTTTACCATCAATGACAACTATCTTACGGTGGTCGCGATGATAAGCGTGGTTAATCCACGGGAAATGTATGGGGTCGAATTTTACTATCTCAATTCCTTTTTCACGAATTTTCTCAAGATGTTCTTTTTTTAACGGACGGTTGTTCGACATATTGCCAAAAGCATCGAACATCGCCCGCACCTCTACCCCACGCGCAGCAGCACGGGCAAGTGCCTCAATAACAACTGCATTTATCGAGTCGTTACGAAAATTAAAATATTCAAGATGAATGTGATGACGTGCCTTGGAAATATCTTTGAGCAGATGTTCAAATTTCACTACTCCTCCATTTAAAATATCGACTTTGTTACTATCTGTTATTGCAATATTTTTCTCTTTCAGATACTTCATAAGTGCAACATCTGAGCTGCTATAATTATTACGTTCAAGCGCTACGAAGCGCGATTTACACGATACTAAAAGAGGTAAAAGAAGTACAAAAAATATTATTCTATTCATATTGTCCTGCTTATAATCACAAGATTGTGGTACTTTTATTTCGAGCCGCGAAGATACAAAAAAACTGCCATCCTTTAAAAGATATGGCAGTTTTTTAACCTTATGTAACGTATGTTATTTAGCCGGCGACATTATAATCTCGACAAAATTACCACTGTTTACAATAGCCTTCAGAATAGTCAGAATATTCTCGGCGCTTATTTGTGCAACAGCCTCTTCGTACTCTTTATCGAAGTCTATTTTGCTATCGTCCCACGATTTTAGAGCACCCATCCAGTAATTGTTGTTTATGCGTTGCTCGGGGACATTCTTTTTTAAATTCTCGACTACCTTAGCGAGTTTATCGGCGGGAATACCCTCGTTTACGAGTTTCAAAACGCCGTCGTGAGCCATTTTTGCAAGTTTGTCGGCTTGCTCGGGGTTAGTTTCAAAAACAACCTGTATAGCAGCATACTCTTTGGGTTCGTGGGCAGCAACTGTGTTTACACTTGCACCGTATGTACCACCCTCACTCTCGCGCAGTGTCTCGGTAAATATCATATCAAGAACTTGCTCGGCAGCGCTTAACATTACTTGCTCCTTCACGCTATAAGGTACATCGGCCGAATAAATTTGGAACACTGTTGTTTTAGGTGTCTCCATTGCAACCGCTGTGTGCTCGATAATCTCGCCTTTCACAAAGTGCTCGCCACGGTCGTTCCATTTTGTAGCCTTGCCACCCTTGGCTATTGAACCGATATATTTCTCGATAAGAGGCTTGGCTGTCTCGACGTCGATGTTTCCGACAATATAAAGTGTTGCACCGTTTACACCGTCGAACAGGCGACGATAAACAGCCTCAACGGTTGCAATATCGGCCTTTCCCAATATTTCGCCGTTGATTACCTGACGACGAGGATTATTGCCAAAGAGTGTCTTTACAAGAATCTCTTGGAATTTAAAGCTCGGCTGTTTCTCGATATTGGGTAGCATTGCTTTTATTTGTGTAATTCCCAATTGGTACTCTTCGTTGTCGAAGCGAGGAGCCATATAGTTCAAATAAACCAATTGCAGGGCTGTCTCAAAATCCTTGGGTGTTGCCTCGGCATTTACACCGTGGCGCAATGAGCCTATGTAGGGTGCACAACGTACATTCTTTCCTGCAAGCATTTTGCGGAGTTGTGTGCCCGGGAATGTAGATATTCCGCTGTTCGCATTGAACATTCCCCAGATATTTTCATCGAACGATGCAAGCTCTTCGTTCTCGATTAGTGAGCGTCCACCCTTCTCGACAAGGTCTATCTTTATTTGGTCTTTTTTATGCTCGGTCTTTAGAAGCACCACTTTCACTCCATTGGATAGTTGCCAAGTAACTGCGCCGTAAGCGCCCTCTTTTTGTTTCTTCGACTTTGCGCCTTGAAGCAGGCTCTCGTCCAACAGAGGCACGTTGCTGCTCTCCTCGACATTTGCTGCAATCTCGGCAGTCTTAACTGCTGCAAGCACTGCTGTGAGTTGCTCGGCTGTGGGCTGCACAAGTCCCTCGCGCTCGGGAGCTTTTGAAATAATCACACAGTTTTTCTCGGGGATAATCTGCAAGAGTGTCTGTTGAAGCACCTGTGTCGATATTTGTGTCATTACAGCCTTGGCAAGCTCGTATTCGGTTTTAGGCTCAAGGAACGACTCGCCTTGGAAGAAGTTGTTGAGAATGGGGTTTACAAGCTCGGAATTTTTGCGGCTCTCGGCAGCTGATACGCGTTGCTCCAAGCGGCTTAGTATTCTCTCCTTGGCACGTTCGAGCTCACCCTCTGTGAATCCGTAACGCTTCATTTTCTCGACCTCGGTAAGATAGGCATTGAATGCCGACAGTGCCTCGCCATCCTTGAATGAGACTTCGCCCTGTACCGCATCGCTCGACTCGCACAGACCGCCTATATAGAATCGGGCGCCAAGGAAAGGTGCATCGTTCTTCGAGGTAATATCGTTAAAACGCTCACTCATTACAGTGCCTATAATGGACTTGACAATATCGGTAGCGAATGCCACGTCGGTAGTACGATATTCGCGGGGCATTGGAGCAATGCGCCACAGAATCTCTATCGACGATTTTGTTGCCTCGGGGTCGGTGAGCACAGCAACCATAGGCTGCTCGTTCTCGGGGATTTCAATAAGAGGCTTTACTGTGGGCTGTGCGGGCGCAGGAATCTCGCCGAAGATAGTCTTAATTTTGGCCTCAATCTGCTCGGGGTCAACGTCGCCCACAACAACCACTGCCTGCATATCGGGGTTGTACCACGTGCGGTAGAAGTTTGTAAGACTCTCGTATTTGAAATTCTTCAGTTGCTCCTCCTTACCGATGAGTGTGCGGCGCGCCATCTGTGTATCGCCAAAATAGTAAGGAAGTGCCTGCTCAAGCATACGCCAATCGGCTGTGCGACGGCTGCGACGCTCTTCAAGAATCACACCACGCTCGGCGTCAATCTCCTCGGGTGCACAGGTTACATAGTGTGAATAGTCGCGCAGAATCATCAGACAAGAGTCAATAATTCCCTCGCGCACGATGGGGATATTATTGAGCATATAGCTTGTCTGCTCGAATCCCGTCGATGCGTTGATGTTACGTCCAAACTCGGCTCCGATGCTTTGCAAATACTCAAGAATTGCTTTATCGGGGAAGTTCTTAGTACCATTGAAACACATGTGCTCAAGGAAGTGAGCAAGTCCCTCTTGGTCGTCGGTCTCTTGGAACGCACCTACATTTGTTGCAAGATAAAACTCGGCTCTCTGTGCCGGTTGTGCATTCTTGCGAATGTAATAAGTGAGTCCGTTTTCAAGTTTACCCACTTTAACAGCGGGGTCATTCGGCAACTGTGTCTGTCCGAATGTTACAAGTGCGACAAAAAGCATCGCACAGGAAAAGAAAAACCTTTTCATAAGTTAAAAAATATTTATAAATTTATTGATAAAAAATCATAATAATTCAGAAGTTGTTTGAGTTTATATTGTTCAGTTTTTTATAGAGCAGAAATAGGTTGTTTATTTATTTTTCTTAATGACACATAGCGAGCCTCAAGTAACCTAGAAAAAGAAAGAAACAAACATTTTTGAATATAATAAACAACTAAACAACAGTTTCCAATATAAGATAAACTTTATTTTAGAACTTCAAACAATTTCTTATTATCGGGCAAAGTTAGTATATTCATCGGTAATATTAAAAATTTTCTAAAAAATTAACAAAGAGGGGCAGCTATTCATTGTTTAGCGAATAGCAACCCCCTCTCCTACATATATAAAATAAACAAGACTCTTATTTGTATAAGTAGCGTTTTATACTGCCTTTAGGTGTCTTTGCAAAAGCCTCGTCGCGCAACTCAAAATCAGTAATCTGCGAATAGGCAGGTATCATTTTATTGAGTGTCTCGATATTCTTCTCCATTATTATAGAATAGGTATCAGCGCTGACGCCCTCGGATGCAAGTTGGTCGGCATTGGGAACAATGAGTGCAACAAACCTCTCGCCACGCTGAACAACAATCGACTCGGCAACATAAGGCAGAGCATTCATCTTAACCTCAATCTCCTCGGGATACACATTCTGTCCGTTGCTCGAAAGAAGCATACTCTTGCAACGTCCGACAAGGAACAGAGTATTATCGTTGTCAATTGTTCCAAGGTCGCCCG
>CAYYEL010000095.1:0-1542 GCA_964470845.1 uncultured Bacteroidaceae bacterium
GGCAACAGCTGCAATGGTCGATAGTATGGGCAGTCCTTTCTCAAGCGCGGCAACCTCCATATTGGCTCTGTTGTCGATACTCTCGCGTATGGCCTGAGCCGACAGATTAAGATTCTTTAGTCCACGCTCCACAACACGCGACATTGGAGTATCCTCGTTGTGGCAATAATTCATTGCCGATTTTATGTCATTGTCCTTAATGTTATCGCGAACGCGCTCAAGAAACAGAGGGTTTAACTTCATTGCCTTGCGCAGTGTAGTGAATCGTTCGATAAAGATATACACGCCCACCACCGACAAGAGTGCAAGCACCAGCATAATCCAGCCTCCCTTTACGGCAAGTTCCCATACATTTAAACCTTCGGCCGCGGGCTCTGTGAGAGCCATTATTGAATCTTGAGCTACGGTTGCAGCCTCGACAACCTGTGCAAACAGTAATTTCATAATTGTGTTCTATTTTAATGTTATTTATTCGTTATAAGCAGACAGTCTTTATAGGCTGCAATGGTATCTTTAAGTCCCATATAGAGGGCATCGCATATTAGTGCGTGGCCAATAGAGACCTCATCGAGCCAAGGGATATTCTCCTTGAAGAATCGCAGATTTTCGAGGCTGAGGTCGTGCCCGGCATTAAGCCCTATGCCCAAGCGTCGCACCTGCTTGGCTGTCTCGACAAAAGGCAGGATTGCCTTTTCGCGGTTCTTGCGATACTCCTCGGCATAAGGGCCTGTGTATAGCTCGACACGGTCGGCACCGGCCTTTGCTGCATACTCTGCCATACGATTATCGGCGTCGATAAATATCGAGCTGCGTATCCCGGCTGCACGAATGTCGTTGAGAACGTCGCGCAGAAACTCTTGCTCGGCAACTGTGTCCCATCCGTGGTTGGAGGTAAGCTGGTCGGGCTTGTCGGGAACGAGTGTAACCTGATGGGGTTTAACCCTGAGCACAAGGTCGATAAACTCTTTTGAGGGGTAGCCCTCTATATTAAATTCGGTCGAGAGGACTGCACGCAAGGCGGGAACATCGGCACGACGTATGTGTCTTTCGTCGGGACGAGGATGAACGGTTATTCCATCGGCACCGAATGCTTCGCAGTCGCGAGCCACTTGCAACAAATTGGGTGTGTTACCGCCACGGGCGTTCCTTATTGTTGCTACTTTGTTGATATTTACACTTAGTTTGGTCATCGTTAATTATTGGTCAACTTCTTATTTATTCATCACTTTGCATAATTCGGTGCAAAATTAGTACAAAATAAAGGATTTTAGAAGTTTTTCGGGTAAAATTCGGTGCTTGGACAATAATTGTTGTTTTTTTATCCCTTATTTAGGAGTATTATCTGTTGTTTGCTATAATATTTAGAGTTTCGCACTGCACTATCTTTGCTAAATAAGCGAGCTTATTTAAACAGTTGAAGCCTTGCACTATCTTTAAAGAAGATAGGCGGCGGCTCGGAAGAAAAAATAAGCGAGCTTATTTTAAATCAGTTGAAGCCTTGCACTATCTTTAAAGAAGATAGGCGGCGGCTCGGAAGAAAAA
>CAYYEL010000095.1:1642-7423 GCA_964470845.1 uncultured Bacteroidaceae bacterium
ATAAGCGAGCTTATTTTGTTCTTCTCTCGCCTTGCACTATCTTTGAACCAAGGAATGAGAATGCAACAAAATAGCAACATAATTGAGCGAAATATGAAATTTGCAATATTCGGAAACAGCTACCAATCGAAAAAGAGTGAGAATATAGCAACACTCTTTGATGCACTTGCTCTGTGGGGCGATACTATTGCCATAGACAGGCCCTTTTATGACTTTCTTGTTGAGAATGGGCATTGTGTCGAAAATATTGAGATTATAGATAATAACGATTTTTCGGCCGACTTTGTTGTGAGCTATGGCGGCGACGGTACTCTGCTGCGCACAGCCAGCCGGGTGGGCAACAAGGGAATTCCTATTCTGGGCATCAACGGCGGACGCTTAGGCTTCCTGACCTCTGTCTCGCACGAACATATAACAGCAAGCATCGAGTGTCTGCACAGTGGCGATTACACTATTGAAGAGCGCAGTATAATTGAGGTTACAACAAGCGACGACAGACTACACAGCTACCCTTACGCACTAAACGAGATTGCAGTGATGAAGCACGACAGCTCGTCAATGATGACACTTACAACCACTCTGAACGACGCCGACAGCATAATTTATCAGGCCGACGGACTGATTGTAGCTACCCCCTCGGGCTCGACAGGATATTCACTGAGTGTCGGCGGCCCTGTAATTGCCCCCGACGCAGGAGTTATGGTGCTCACCCCTATTGCTTCGCACAGTTTAGGCGCACGACCCATTGTGGTAAACGACGACACCGAGATTAAGATAAAAGTCAACAGCCGCAGCAATAATTTTTTAATTGCCATAGATGGACGCAACGAAAGTTGCCCCGACAACAATATTCTCACAATCAAGAAAGCCCCTTACAATCAAAAGCTTATACGATGCAACGGCAGCTCATTTATAAAGAATCTGCACGAAAAAATGATGTGGGGCGCCGACAACCGCCTATAAGCAGCCGTTTAATTGAGACTACCTTCCCGACAAAAAAGCGTCCTCCACAGAGGACGCTTTTTTTATTACCAGAATTTATTATTCTCGGCACTATACTCAAAGCCGCAGGCTGCAAGCTTATCTTCGAGCCATTTGCGATCAACATCAAGGCTCAAACAGAGTTCTTCGAGCGAGGGATATTCATCACGCAGCTTCATATTCACAAAACTGAACAGCATCATAGGGTCATTAGGAAGCGTCTCCATAATTCAAATTATTATTTTGCCCTACGCTGCAACCAACGATAGACAATAGGTATAACATATATATTCAGTAAGGTAGATGTCAACAATCCACCAAGAACAACCACTGCCATCGGGCTCTGAATTTCGTTACCCGACTTATCGCCACTGAGAATCATAGGCACAAGCGCAAGCGCCGAGGTAAAGGCTGTCATAAGAATCGGTGTCAGACGATCGGACGAACCGACACGTACAGCCTCATCGACACCCACACCCTCACTGCGTAAATGTTGGTAACGCGACACAAGCAATATTCCGTTACGCGTGGCTATTCCAAAGAGGGTAATAAGACCGATTATAGCAGGAATACTCACAACGCCCGACGAGATATACGTTGCAATGACACCGCCAATGAGCGCCAACGGCAGATTCAGCAGCACCACAAGCGACAAAGCGGTACTCTTAAACTCGCTGTACAACAACACAAATACAACACCTATTGCCACCAGCGAGGTGAGCCACAATGTGCGCGAGGCACTCTCGGCACTCTCGAATTGTCCGCCATACTCAAGACGATAGCCCTCGTCAAGAGTAATCTCCTTTTCGAGATAATCGGCTATACGTCCGACAGTACCCGCAACGTCGCCACCTGTTATATTGGCCGACACCACTACCTTACGCTGCACATTCTCGCGACTGATGCTGCCCGGGCCACCCGCCGATACAATATCTGCAACCTCTTCGAGCGGCACTTTACCCTTTTCGGTGTCGATAAGAGCACGCTTAACCCCGTCGATACTCTCGGTATAATCGCGGTTCAGGCGCAGTATGAGGTCGAAGCTACGCTCTTGCTCATAAATCTCGCCCAATTTCTTTCCGGGAAAAGCCGCCTCGACGAAACTGTTAAACTGCTCCATTGTAATACCATAAAAAGCAAGGCGCTCGCGATTGGCGCGAATTTGCAGCTGCGGTGTCTCGACCTGCTGTTCTACATTCACATCCACTACATTCTGAAACTCGGCAAGAAGCGCTTTTATAATATTACCTGTGGTAAACAAGCGATTAAGGTCGGGACCGAAGATTTTTATAGCAAGGTCGGCTTGTGTACCCGACACCATATGGTCGATACGATGCTCAAGCGGCTGCCCCACCGACGTTACCACACCGGGCACTGACGCCAAACGCATACGAACCTCTTTTAAGAAGTCCTCTTTACTGCGCTCGTCGAGTGTAAAATTAACGTCAATCTCGGCACCGTTCACCGTCTGCGAATGTTCATCAAGCTCGCCTCGACCGGTACGACGTGCTGTGCTTGTTACTTCGGGAATCTGCAACAGCTCACGCTCAATGATTGCACCTATGCGGTGCGACTCTTCAAGCGATATTCCGGGACGCGACACTGCCGCAATTGTAAGCGCCTTTTCGTTAAACTCGGGCAAGAAACTACGCCCCATACTGATAAACAGCACCACACACAGCACAAAGAGTAACACAAGTGCCCCAATCACATAGCGTGCACGCGCCATCATCCAAACGAGTGAAGCCGAGTATTTTGTAAGCAACCAACGATCGACCCAATTCTTTTTCTCGACACGCTTCAGATAACTATCGCTCGCAAGCATCATCTTACACAGCAAGGGAGTAATTGTCATTGCCACAATGAGCGACATTACAAGTGCAATAAGATAGGCAATACCTAAAGGCTTCATCATACGTCCCTCAAGGCCATCCAAGAAAAATAGAGGCATAAAAGTTACCATTATTATGAGCGTTGCGTGTATTATGGATGCACGAATCTCGGACGATGCCTCAAAGACCACTATGTAGGTCGAGCGACGTTGCTCTTTGGGAAGCTCGTAATTCTGTCTTAGACGTTTATAGACATTCTCGACATCAATAATTGCATCATCGACCAACGAACCGATGGCAATACACATTCCTCCGAGTGTCATTGTATTTATGTCCATATCAAGCAGATAGAGGACTATCATCGTGCCCAGCAACGATAAAGGAATTGCCAAAATCGAGATTACCGTGGTGCGGAAGCTCGTAAGAAAAAGGAAAAGCACTAAAATAACACACACAGCACCCTCGATGAGCGACTGACCCACATTATTTACCGACGACTGTATGTAATCGGCCTGACGGAAAATACTTGTATCCAACGTAACATCGGCCGGAAGCGACTTTGCCACAGCCTTCAGATTACGTTCGATATTTGCCGTTACACTAAGCGTATTTATATTAGGTTGCTTTGATATTGACAAAATAACAGACGGCTTTCCACTGAGTGAGGCGTAGCCCTGACGCACTGCCGGAGCAACGATAACATCGGCAACATCGGCGACGCGCACGGCAGCATCGCCGTTCATCTTCACGAGTGTGCGCCCAAGCTCGTCGAGGTCGTTGGTGCGTCCCATCCCTCGCAGATTATACTCGTTGCCATAGTCGCGCACTACACCGCCGCCCACATTCACGCTCATTGAAGCAACAGCAGCCTCAAGCTCGGCCATTGTAACACCGTACATATCCATCTTCACAGCATCGGCAAGCACCTGATACTGCTTATAGTCGCCACCGATAATTGTTACCTGCGACACGCCTCCTGTTGCCAGAATCATAGGCTTTACCACCCACTCGGCAAGGGTACGAAGCTCCATCATCGAGGTTGTGTCCGATTGCATTCCTATGAACAGAATCTCGCCCATTACACTCGACTGCGGAGCAAGCTCGGGTACAATACCCTCGGGTAGTTCACCTGTAATAGAGACTAATTTTTCACTGATTACCTGTCGAGCCTTATAAACATCTGTACCCCAATCAAATTCTATCCACACGAATGAAAATCCCTGAGACGACGACGAGCGCACACGACGCACATCGGTTGCTCCGTTGACAGCAGTCTCAATGGGGAAGGTAACAAGCCTCTCAATCTCCTCGGGTGCCATATCGTGTGCATCGGTGAGCACCACCACCGTGGGCAGTGTAAGGTCGGGGAACACATCAACCTCGATATTTCGTGTCGAATAGACACCGCCTATTGTAACAAGCACAACAGCCAACAGCACCAACAGACGATTATCGAGTGAAAATTTTATAATTTTGTTGAGCATAGTCTAAGAAAAAAAGTTTATCAATGAACGTGTCCTGCGTGAGGGTCGAGTGCCGCTGCACCCTGTGACAGTTTCAGCGAGACTGCTCCCTTTGAAACAACTGCCTCGCCACTGTGCAAGCCTCGCAGCACCTGTGTGTAACGACCGTCGGTTGCACCTATACGCACCTCACGTTTCTCAAAAGCATCGCCTCCCTTATGCACAAAAACAAAGAAATTGCCCATCTCCTCGACAAGAGCAGTGCGCGGCACTGCAAGGCGTGCCTCACCCTGCGGCAACGACATTGCCAAATGCAGCGTAACTATGCTTCCGGGCACAACAGCGTCGAAACGACGAGCCGCCACCGTTACAGGTATCATATTACAACTGTTTGCTGCACGACCTACTGCAATCACACGCCCCTCGACATCATCGAGCGAGCACATTCGGCCATCGGTCAGCTCAATATTTACCGCCGTAATATTAGTAAGGGCTGTTGCGAAGCGCACAGGAAGCTCGGCCTCGATATTAACCTCGCCACTGCGCTGCACCTGTGCAAGAGGCGTTCCGGCCTGCACATACGCACCATTATCGACCAAAAGAGAAGATATATATCCGTTCATAGGTGCTTTCAGCACCATTTTTCCATTACTAAAATTGCTCTGCATACTGTTATAATGCACTTCGGCTTGTTTCAGAGCAGCCTCAGCAGCCTGCAACTCCTTAAGAGACACCACATTATCCTTATAAAGCAGAGTTTTACGCTCGTAGTCGGCCTTGGCTACACGATAGTTACTCTCGGCCTCGGCAAATTTAACCGCAGCGTCATTTTCGGTTACATTGCTGCCATCGAGGGTGAAAAGTGCCTCACCCGCACGGACATCTTTTCCCTCGACTACATTTCCTGCATAGTTTAAACGTCCTGCATTTGTTGCAACAATAGTAGTCAGATTACCGGGAGCAGCCGTAACACGGGCTGCCACCTTTACCGCACCGTTAAAATCGGAGGTTTTAACCTTCTCGATGGCAAACTCTATCATATTCTGTTGTTCCTTAGAGAAATGCAGAAGATTAGGAGCATCAGCCTCGTGGCTGTGAGTGTGCTCATCGTGAGAATGAGAATGCTCGTCGTGAGAATGACTGCAAGCCTCGTGGCTGTGAGAGTGCTCGTCGTGAGAATGAGTGTGCTCGTCGTGAGAATGACTGCAAGCGCTTATTGCAAATGCAAAAAAAGCGGCAACAGCATAGTAGAATGGTCGTTTCATTATATTTTTCGTTATTTAGCCAAGAAACTGATTAAAATTCAAGGGGATAAATTTAAATAATTTCTAAGAAGCTGTTTTTAAATTAAACAAAATGTATCGGACACAATATATCCGATACAAAATTATAATAAAGTTTTTGGAATTGAGTTGCAAAAGTCTCAAACACTATCGTTTCTTATATTCCTCGTGCAGAGTCAACCAGCAAGTGCAACATTACGAAATAAATTTGTAAAAGCACTC
>CAYYEL010000096.1:0-7178 GCA_964470845.1 uncultured Bacteroidaceae bacterium
TCAACCTGTATCATAATTACTTAACTTTTTCGATGATTTCTACTAATCTCCATCTCTTAGTCTTGCTCAAAGGACGTGTCTCCATAATGCGGATTGTATCGCCAACAGAGCACTCATTCTTCTCATCGTGTACGTGATACTTCTTGGTTCTGCTCACGAACTTACCATAGATGGGGTGCTTCTCCTTGAATTTAGCGGCAACGGTAACAGTCTTGTCCATCTTGTTGCTGAGAACGATACCGGTACGCTCTTTTCTTAAATTTCTTTCCATAGGTGCTCTTTATTTTTGATTTAATTCGCGAGAACGCAACTCACTCTTCATACGTGCAATTGTGCGACGTAACTTCTTCAACTCCTCGGGATTCTCCAGAGGTGATATTGCGTGATTCAGTCTCATTTGAGCATAACGTGCAACCTCGGTCTCCACTCTTTCCTTGAGCTCAACGGTAGAGAGCTCCCTAATTTCTGCTATCTTCATAATTATGCTTAATTTTGAGCGTCATAATCGCGTCTAACAATAAACTTAGTTGTAACAGGAAGTTTCTGAGCTGCAAGACGCAATGCCTCTTTTGCTGTCTCAAAAGGAACTCCCTCTACCTCGATAAGGATGCGGCCGGGTGTTACAGGGAATACAAAACCTTCGGGATCTCCCTTACCCTTACCCATACGTACGTCAGCGGGCTTACGAGTAATGGGCTTATCGGGGAAGATACGTATCCAAACCTGTCCCTGACGCTGCATATAACGTGTAACGGCGATACGGGCAGCCTCAATCTGACGACCGTTCAACCATTTGTACTGCAAGCACTTGATACCGAAAGAACCAAAAGCGAGTTGATTTCCGCGCTGTGCGAAGCCCTTGGTTACTCCGTGCTGCACTCTTCTATATTTTGTCTTTTTAGGCTGTAACATAATTCTTCTTGAAATTCAATTCGTTAGCGATTGTTGTTTTTCTTACGTTTGAAGTTTCTTCCGCCAGCCTGGTTATTGCTGAAGCCGCTCTCCTTGCTCTGTGCGAAGTTAGGTGCAAGGTCTCTCTTATCATAAACCTCGCCACGGCAAATCCAAACCTTGATACCGAGCAATCCAACCTTTGTCAAAGCCTCTGTCTGACAATAGTCAATGTCGGCACGGAAAGTGTGCAAGGGAGTACGACCCTCCTTGTACATCTCTGAGCGTGCCATCTCGGCACCGTTCAAACGACCTGAAATCTGTACTTTGATACCCTCGGCACCCATACGCATTGCACTCGCAACTGCTGTCTTAATAGCACGACGGTAAGCAATCTTACCCTCGACCTGACGCGCGATGTTATTTGCAACGATATTAGCATCCAATTCGAGCTTCTTAACCTCAAAAATGTTAATTTGGATGTCCTTATCGGTTATCTTCTTCAACTCCTCTTTCAATTTGTCAACCTCTTGACCGCCCTTACCAATGATAAGACCGGGCTTTGCGGTGCAAACAGTGATAGTAACGAGTTTCAAAGTACGCTCAATGACAATTCTCGATACGCTAGCCTTGGCCAGACGTACATTCAGGTACTTTCTAATCTTTGAATCCTCAACCAACTCGTCACCGTAGTTTTTGCCACCGTACCAATTGGAATCCCATCCTCTGATGATACCCAAACGATTACTTATCGGATTAACCTTCTGTCCCATTGCTTTCTACGTTTTTAATTGTCATTATTTACTTTAGTATCCACGTAGATTGTTACGTGGTTGGAACGCTTGCGGATTCTGTATCCGCGACCCTGAGGTGCAGGACGCATACGGTAGAGTGTACGTGCCTCATCTACAAAAATCTGTGAGATGTAGAGCTCGCCATTCTCGGCCTTACGCTCATTCTTCTGCTCCCAGTTTGCAATTGCCGAGCGCAACAGTTTCTCAACGTTGGCGCTTGCAGCCTTTGTCGAAAATTTCAGAACGCCAAGTGCACGGCCAACTTCCATTCCGCGAACCATATCGGCAACAAGGCGCATCTTGCGGGGTGAAGAGGGGATATCTCTTGCACTGGCAAAATACAGACTCTTACGAGCCTCTTTTTTCTTGTCAGCAGCTAATTTCTTTCTTGCTCCCATTATTATATTCTGTTTTATTTCAAATTTTTAAAAGCCTGATTACTTTTTGCGGTTACCCGAGTGTCCACGGAAAGTACGTGTGGGTGCAAACTCACCCAACTTGTGACCTACCATATTCTCTGTAACGTAAACAGGGATGAATTTATTACCGTTATGAACAGCTATAGTGTGTCCCACAAAATCGGGAGAAATCATAGAAGCACGAGCCCAAGTCTTGATGACCGATTTCTTACCGCTCTCGTTCATGGCAAGCACTTTGCTCTCCAATTTTACATTGATATAGGGACCTTTTTTTAATGAACGACTCATATTATTACAAAAATTTCCTTATTATTACTTCTTTCTTCTCTCGATAATGTACTTAGAAGACTGCTTCTTGGGCGCACGTGTCTTGAGACCCTTAGAGTACAAGCCCTTGCGCGATCTGGGATGACCTCCCGAAGCACGACCTTCACCACCACCCATCGGGTGATCAACGGGGTTCATAACAACACCACGGTTGTGAGGACGACGACCCATCCAACGTGAACGACCGGCCTTACCCGAGCTCTCAAGTGCGTGGTCAGAGTTACCTACTGTACCGATTGTCGCGCGGCAAGTGCCGAGGATGCGACGAACCTCACCCGAGGGAAGCTTGATAACGCAGTAATTCTCCTCACGAGATACAATCTGTGCGAAGTTACCTGCCGAACGTACAAGCGCTGCGCCCTGTCCGGGACGGAGCTCAATGTTGTGTACCACAGTACCGATGGGAATTGACTTCAAAGGAAGTGTGTTACCCAACTCGGGAGCAACATCAGCGCCCGACATCAGCACTGCTCCAACCTCAAGACCGTTGGGAGCGATAATATAACTTTTTGCGCCATCAGCATAATAGAGCAATGCGATTCTAGCCGAACGGTTAGGATCGTACTCGATGCTCTTTACTGTAGCGGGAACACCATCTTTGTTTCGTTTGAAGTCGATGAAACGCAGCTTGCGCTTGTGGCCGCCGCCACGATAGCGCATTGTCATCTTACCGGTATTGTTACGACCGCCGGTTGAGCGTTTACCAACTACGAGCGATTTCTCTGGTACCGTAGCAGTGATCTCTTCAAAGGTACCAATAATCTTGTGTCTTTGGCCCGGTGTTGTAGGCTTAAATTTACGTACTGCCATTTTCTATTTAAATGTTACTATAAAAATCAATAGTATCGCCCTCCTTAAGTGTGACGATAGCCTTCTTAACAGCGATAGTGCGGCCTTTCACAAAGCCGGCCTTGGTGTAACGGCTCTTATTCTTGCCATCGTAGTTCATAGTGTTTACATCAACTACTGTTACATTATACATCGCCTCAATCTCTTTCTTTATAACCAACTTGTTAGCCTCGGGACGAGCAATAAATCCGAAACGATTAAGCTTGTCGGTAATACCGGTCATCTTCTCTGTGACCAAAGGTTTAATCAATACTCCCATCGTTTAAGCCTCCTTCTTGGTTAATGTGTTGTTAATTGCCTCAAGAGAGCTCTCTGTAATTACAAGCACATCGGCGTTCATAATCACATAAGTGTTTATGTCCGACGCAATTGCCACGTGAGTTCTCTTTAAATTACGAGCTGACAAATATACTGATTTATTTGCAGATGGTAACACAAAAAGCTGCTTCTTTTCAGAAACATTAAGATTATTTAACATCTGAACGAAAGATTTTGTGCTGGGAGCCTCAAAATTGAAGTCCTCAACCACAACAATAGCATTCTCGATAGCCTTCTGCGAGAGAGCCGACTTACGAGCAAGCTGCTTAACTTTCTTATTCAGTTTGAAACGATAATCACGGGGCTGGGGGCCGAATACGCGAGCACCACCTACAAGCAGAGGCGAGTTGATATCACCACGACGAGCGCCACCACCACCTTTCTGACGGCCGAGCTTACGTGTAGAACCTGAAATCTCGCTTCTCTCCTTAGATTTGTGGGTACCCTGACGATGGTTGGCAAGATACTGTCTAACGTCCAAGTAAACTACGTGTTCGTTAGGCTCGATGCCGAAGATAGACTCGTTAAGAGTTACCTTTCTTCCGGTGTTTTCACCCTTTATATTTAATACGCTGAGTTCCATTATTTCTCTACAATTACGATTGAACCATTGTAACCCGGAACAGAGCCTTTTATTACCAAAAGGTTATGCTCAGGTATCACTTTTAACACCTGTAGGTTGTGTGTTGTAACACGGGCATTACCCATCTGTCCACCCATGCGAAGGCCTTTGAATACCTTGGCGGGATAAGAACAAGCACCGATTGAACCCGGCTTGCGAGCGCGGTTGTGCTGACCGTGAGTAGCCTGACCTACACCACCGAAATTGTGGCGCTTTACAACACCCTGAAAACCTCTACCCTTAGAAGTACCGATTACGGTTACATAAACCGAATCAGCAAAGAGGTCAACTGTGATAACATCGCCCAAATTGAGCTCTGTATCAAAATCCTTGAACTCGGCCAAGTGTCTCTTGGGAGTTACACCTGCTTTTTTGAAGTGGCCTGCCAAAGGCTGGTTAACGCGGCTCTCTTTCTGATCCTCGAAACCTACCTGAACAGCTGCATAACCATCCTTCTCAACAGTCTTTACCTGTGTAACTGCGCAAGGACCTGCTTCGATAACAGTGCATGGAATATTTTTACCATCAGCACCGAAAACGGACATCATTCCGATTTTTTTTCCTAATAATCCTGGCATTTCAGTTTTGATTTAATTGTGGTTAATAATGTTCTTTGTTAAATTAGACTTTGATTTCTACCTCTACACCGCTGGGCAATTCGAGCTTCATAAGCGCGTCAACAGTCTTGGCTGTCGAGCTGTAAATGTCGATAAGTCTCTTGAATGATGAGAGTTGGAACTGCTCACGAGACTTTTTGTTTACGAATGTCGAACGGTTAACTGTAAAGATACGTTTGTGTGTGGGCAAGGGTATAGGACCGCTTACGATTGCACCTGTTGCCTTCACTGTCTTAACGATTTTCTCGGCTGATTTATCTACGAGATTGTGATCGTAAGATTTCAGTTTGATTCTGATTTTCTGACTCATTTCTTCGTTTATTGATTAGTATTATTTATAATTGCCTGTCGGTTAAGAGTCATTCGCTAACCGACAGGCTGTTTTATTACTTTTTAAGCTCCTCAAGAATTGTCTTTGTGATTGAAGCGCTGAGCTGCTCGTGGTGGTCGTAAACCATTGATGATGTTGCACGACCCGAGGTAATTGTACGGAGCGATGTTACATAACCGAACATTTCGGCCAGAGGAACCATTGCTTTTACAATACGAGCACCTGTACGGCTTGTCTCGAAGCCCTGTACAAGACCACGACGTTTGTTAAGGTCGGCGATTACATCACCCATGCTCTCCTCGGGAGTTACTACCTCAAGACGCATTACAGGCTCAAGGAGTACGGGGTTGGCCTTGAGACAGGCATTTTTGTAAGCCTGAATAGCACAAACCTCGAATGAGAGCTGGTCAGAGTCAACGGGGTGATAACCACCGTCGAGAAGTGTTACTTTGAGGCTGTCCATAGGATAACCTGCGAGTACACCCGACTTAAGGGCGCTCTGGAAGCCCTTCTGTACCGAGGGGATAAACTCCTTGGGTACGTTACCACCCTTAACCTCGTTAAGGAATTGGAGACCACCCTCTTTGAAGTCCTCATCGGCGGGACCGACTGAAACGAGGATTTTCGCATATTTACCCTTACCACCGGTCTGTTTCTTGTAGGTCTCATCAACCTCGACTGTCTCGGTAATTGCCTCTTTGTAGCTAACCTGAGGACGACCTTGGTTACACTCTACATTGAACTCACGTTTCAGACGGTCGATGATAATTTCGAGGTGAAGCTCACCCATACCCGAGATAATTGTCTGACCCGACTGCTCATCGGTTTTAACGGTAAATGTGGGATCCTCCTCGGCGAGCTTGGCAAGACCATTGGCAAGTTTGTCAAGATCTTTCTGTGTCTTAGGCTCAACCGCAATTGAGATAACGGGATCGGGGAAGTCCATTGACTCAAGGATGATAGGACCATCCTCGTCGCAAAGTGTATCACCTGTACGAACATCCTTCAAACCGATTACTGCACCTATATCACCTGCGGGAAGAATCTCGATAGGATTCTGCTTGTTCGAGTGCATCTGGAACATACGCGAGATACGCTCCTTGCGACCCGAACGCGTGTCATAGATATACGAACCCGACTCAAGCTTACCTGAATAAACGCGAACGTAGATAAGACGACCTACGAAGGGGTTTGTAGCAATCTTGAACACGAGAGCAGATGTCTTTTCATCTACGCTGGGACGACGCACCTCGGTCTCATCTGTTTTAGGATTAACACCCTCAACAGCTGCTGTATCCAGAGGCGAAGGAAGGAATGCACAAACAAAGTCGAGCAGAGGTTGAACACCCTTGTTCTTGAACGAAGAACCGCAAGTCATAGGAGTAATCTCCATTGCGAGTGTACCCTTGCGGATAGCTGCGATAAGCTCTTCCTCGGTGATTGAATCGGGATCGTCGAGAACCTTCATCATCAACTCCTCGTCAAAATCGGCAGCCTTCTCAAGAAGGTGCTCGCGCCACTGATTAGCCTCGTCAACGAGCTCGGCGGGAATATCGCGTACCTCGTAGTCAAGGTTACCATCGGCATAAACAAGAGCCTTCATTCTGATAAGGTCAACAACGCCCTTGAATGTCTCCTCGGCACCAATGGGAATTGTTACAGGACAGGGGTTAGCACCAAGAATCTCTTTCATCTGACGCATTACCGAGAAATAATCGGCACCCGAGCGGTCCATCTTGTTAACGTAGGCGATACGGGGAACATTATACTTGTCTGCCTGACGCCATACAGTCTCGGACTGAGGCTCAACACCACCTACTGCACAGAATGCAGCGATAGCACCGTCAAGGACACGGAGTGAACGCTCAACCTCGGCGGTAAAGTCAACGTGTCCCGGAGTATCAATCAGGTTGAACTTATACTGTTGATCTTTCCAAGTCCAGAATGTGGTTGTAGCAGCAGAGGTAATTGTAATACCACGCTCCTGCTCCTGCTCCATCCAGTCCATTG
>CAYYEL010000097.1:0-7086 GCA_964470845.1 uncultured Bacteroidaceae bacterium
TATGTACAAGGCGCTGCTTGCAACATCTACAACCAACCACACACACCACTGCTCTATGTATTTGCGGGCAAGCATATACATACCCACTATACTAAGAGCAGTGGTGAATGCATCGGTAAAGGGTACTGTGCTATTGGTAAAATGTATCAGTATATACGAGATTATACCCCAAGCGGCAAGAAAGAGCAGGGCGAGGCGTGCTATTCTTCTGTGCTCTATGTGGCTTATGGACAGCTCTTTGTCGTTTTTCTTTTTAGCTCGCAGGCTAAAACTGTAGCGCCACGCGAGCCATCCGTAAAGTGCTATTACAAGATAGTAGATGTTTATGCCAAAGTCGGCATAAAGTCCTGCTGTATAATAAATGTATAGGTATATTGCAGGCATTATTATGCTTGTTATCCACAAATAAATGCTCGCATTGTACTCTTGCCACAGATATACGAGCCCTACTACTGTTCCTATAATCTCGATACACAATTCCATATTGAATCTTTTATAGCTCTATTGTTATGTGTCCCATAAAGTTTGTGCCGGCCTGCGCTGCGTATCCTGCGTAGTTGTAACGGTTTTTTGCACCATTTTCGTCGGTGTAATATCCGCTGCCGGCATATCCGTTGTTCTCGTACTCTTCGTTAAATAGGTTGTATATGTTTACCCCCACTGTTACATTTTTTAGGCTGTTCAGTTTGAAACTGTACGAAGCGTAAAGGTTGCTCACAAAATAGGCGTCGAGCAGATGCTCTTTACGGTGGGCGTTGCTCATATATTGCTTGCTAACATATTGTGTGTGGAGCGACAGCGCGAGACCTTTATAGTGGTAGCCGAGGGTGTTGTTTATAATTACATCGGGCGAGAAGGATATTGGTGTAGAGCCGTGGTTAATTTCCCAACGCTCATAGGTGTTATCGTCGTATAGTACCTCGGTGAAATTCTTTATGCGGTTGCGGCTGAGGGTGGCATTGGCGTTCCACACAAGGCCGAACGGGAAATGTGCACCGGCAACAAATTCAATACCTGCGCGGTAGCTGTCGGGGACATTGTCGGCAAGAGGCTCGCCAATCTCGTTGAGCTCGCCTGTGAGTACAAGCTGGTCTTTGTAGTCCATATAATAGAGGTTGAGGCCTGCGTGCAGGCAACCGCTGTTGAATGTGTAGCCAAGCTCGTAGTCGGTGAGGCGTTCGGCTGTGGGGTGCTGTTGCAATTTGCCGTCGGTGTAGTTGTTGCGTGTGGGTTCTTTGTGCGCAATGCTCACCGAACCGAATATGCGATTATTGCGGTCAATCTGCCACGATAGTCCGGCCTTGGGGTTGAAGAAGTCGAAATTCTCATCTACCGCAAGCCTCTGTAATGCGTTTGTGGCATCGTTCCACTTATCGTTGCAGCCGTTAATCTTGTAGCTTATGTGGCGATACTGAATGTCGGCATACGCGTTCAGATTGCGCAGCAGGCGATAGTCGGCTTTCAGATATATGTTGCCGTCGTTCTTAGAGCCTTTGTTGCGATAATATTCGTGGTCGGCATCAAGCGCCCCGATATAATTTTTTATCCAAAGAACATTGCCGAAATGGTCGCCCTCGTAACGGTTGAGCGCTCCACCCAACGAGGCTGTGATGCGTTCGTTCTTATAGTTAAGCGCGAAGATTCCGCCACCAAAATGGTTGTCCATTGCCTTGCGGCGCACAAGGTCGCTCTTTTTTATGTTCTCGCCGTTATACTCAAAAGGCACAAGGGTATATTCGACCAACTTGCGCGAGGTCTTATACTCTTGATAGTAACCGTCGCCCTTGGTGTAGTGCAGGCCAATGTTAAGGCTGAGGCTGTTTGTAAAATGGTGGTCGAAAAGAAGTTGATAATTCTTCTGCACGTAATTGTCGGTCTGATTGTCGTAATAGTGAGCCTTGCCTTCGTCGTCGGTGTACATATATCCGCACGAGTTGTAGCGTCGTCCATAGAGGGCAAGCTCCTCGCGCGAGGCGTAATTCCAAGCGTGATAGGTCTCTTCGTCGCCTGCAAAGGTAATAAATTTCAGTGCGCTGTTGTTATGATAATATGCAGCCTGAAGATAGTAAGATTTCAGCTTGGTCGAGGCGCGGTCGATGTAACCGTCGCTGCCGATGTTCGATAGTCGTGCGTCGATGCTCCAATGCTCGTTCAACAGTCCCGAGCCCACTTTTACCGTCTGCTTGTGCGTGCCGAACGATCCTGCCGAGGCGCTCACTGTTGCGTAAGGCTGCATACTCATGCTGTTTGTCTGAAGATTGACGCTTGCGCCAAAAGAGCCTGCACCGTTGGTGGATGTTCCCACTCCACGCTGAATCTGCACATCTTTTACCGATGATGCAAGGTCGGGCAGATTCACCCAAAAAACCGTGTGGCTTTCGGCATCGTTTATCGGTATTCCGTTGGCTGTTACGTTAATGCGTGTGCCATCGGTTCCGCGTATGCGCAGGCTTGTGTAGCCTATTCCTGCCCCTGCGTCGCTGGTTGTAATTGCGCTTGGGGTCATACTGATAAGATAAGGAAAGTCGAGCCCTACGTTTTGTGCTTTCAGCTCCTCGCTCCTAATGTTTGTGTAGGCAATGGGAGTGGTTTCTGTGGCTCTGGTTGACATAATTTCCACTTGTTGCAGATTGTGTGTCTGCAAACTGTCCTTTGTGCTTTTCTGTGCACTGATGGCCGTGGTTGCCATTATCAACAGGCAACCAAGCAATGTCCTTTTTTTCATTGCAATTTCAAATTTTTGCGGAGCCGGAGAAAAAAAGAAATCCTCCAACTCCCGGTTAAACGGAAAATGGGGATTTTTCCAGTGTAGCTATATGTGTGGCCACGCCATATAGCCTATTCCCTACGCCGGCATTATCCGGATCAGGTTATGGGTATGATCTCAGCCTTTTCGATGAGGTTGGACAGCAAAATATTTAATCCATCGGCTAAAAATGCCCGATTCATCTGCAAAATGTTGAACCGCAGGCAAAATGCTGTGCGCCCCTCTTAGGCACCCCGTAATTGAAATCTGACGCAAAATTACATTACCTTTTTAAACTATGCAAGAAAAAACAGAAAAAACACTTTATGACAATTTGTAATTATAACTTTCGCTCGTTTGTTACTCTTTGCGGTAAACCGCTAAGATATACTGCACTCGCTTGGATAAATATTCAAGCAAGCTTGGTATTTCTCGCTCGTTTGTTATTATCTTTGCACTGAGATTGACTGGGAAACAAATGAAAAAACTTTCCGAAAATGAAGCGTTAAATAAAGCTGCGGCCTATTGTACAACCTGTGAGCGTTGTATAAGCGAGGTAGCAACCAAACTCGTTGCGTGGGGGGTAGATGCCGCTGTGCAACGCACTATTATCGAGCGCCTGCTACACGAGAATTTTATCTGCGAGGAGCGATACGCGAGGGCTTTTGTTGCCGATAAACTGCGTTTCAACCGCTGGGGTAAAGTGAAAATCGCAGTAGCCTTACGCGAGAAGGGCGTTTCTCAGTCTCTTGTAAATGAGGCGCTTGCAGATGTTGATTATGATGAGTACGTAAGAATTCTACATTTGGTTGTTGAAACGAAACTACGCGAGTTACACGGCAAGGACGACTATGCCTCGAAACAGAAAATTCTGCGCTTTGCCGCCGGACGGGGCTTCGAGCCTCATCTTATTATGCAGGCAATAAAATTCGATTCCAATGAAATGGATTTCTGACTTTATCGACTTTATACTGCCGCGACGTTGCGTGGTGTGTGGCGAGCCGCTTTCCGGCGGCGAGCAAGAAATATGTCTCAACTGTTTGCTGTCGTTGCCTGTTATAAGTGAGGCTCACCGTGTCGATATTGAGAAAATTTTCTGGGGTATTGTCCCTGTCGAACGTGCTTCGTCCTATTTTTATTACAGTAAGGGCTCGCCTTATAATAATCTGTTACACGTTCTAAAGTATAAGAATCGTCCGCAGGTGGGGATTATGCTTGCACGTAATGCAGCTGTCGAACTCTCTAAAAATGGTTTTTTTGATGGAGTGGAGCTTATTGTTCCCCTGCCTCTTTCGAGAAAGAAAATGCGCCGCCGAGGATATAATCAGTGCGATTATATTGCCGAGGGACTGTCGCAGATAACAGGTATTCCGGTGTGTAAAGGGTGCGTAAGCCGAATAAAAGCTAATGAGACACAAACGCATAAAAGCCGCGAACAAAGGTGGAAAAATGTCGAGGGTATCTTTTCGGTTAGTAATTTCGAGGCTCTTTGTGGCAAACACGTGATGCTTGTTGATGATGTGCTCACAACAGGTGCTACAATTGCCGATTGTGCGCGTGCTCTCTCGTCGGCAGGATGCAAAGTAACAGTGTTTACTCTTGCTTATTCGTTCAACGATGTTTAGAGGTTGTTTGAATGTCTAAAATAAAGCCTTTCTTATATTGGAAACCACTATTTTGTTTTTTTTATTATTAGTGTCCGATATAAATTCAAACAGTTTCTAAAATGCTTGTGGGTTGTAAATCGGGCGCTTGTCCTTGTATATTTATCTTGTTTCTATTGATATGTGGAATGTAAATTTTATAATTTGTACCATTTATTGCAAAATAGGTGAATAAAAGACGAGTGTGTCCAACACTCTTGTTTGAACACACTCGCTTAAAAGTCAGACTGATTGTCATTTTACCTCGGATTCCTCTTTCATATCAATCTCCTTGCCCGAAGCATCGTAGAAATGATACTCCAAGAAGGCAAGGCTTTGATCGGGGATGACGCGTATTCCCCAACCGTATCTCATTTGCCATTTACGATAAAGGGAGATGAACCCTTTGTTTATGTATGCGGCAACGTAGGGGTGTATGCGTAGTGTGAATCTACGTACACCTGTACTATTTACTAAGGTATTTATTTTACTCTCTAATGTGTCGGTGAACAGTATGGACGACTGAACCTTGCCTTTTCCAAAACAGGTTGGGCATTTTTCCTCGACCGGCATATCTGTTGCGGGACGCACCCTCTGACGTGTAATCTGCATAAGACCGAATTTGCTCAATGGCAGAATGTTGTGTTTGGCGCGGTCGTGCTCCATATTCTCGGTCATTCGCTCGTAGAGTTTTTGGCGGTTCTCGGATTTGTCCATATCGATAAAATCGACAACTATTATTCCGCCCATATCCCTGAGCCTTAGTTGACGGGCAAGCTCGTCGGCAGCAGCCAGATTGACAGCAAGGGCATTGTCCTCTTGTGTGGTTGCGTTGTTGCGTGCTCGGTTTCCGCTGTTTACATCAACTACGTGCATTGCCTCGGTGTGCTCGATTACTAAATAGGCTCCTCCTTTGAACGATACGATTCGTCCGAACGACGATTTTATCTGTTTGGTTATTGCAAAGTGATCGAATATGGGTAATTCGCCTTTGTAGAGTTTTACTATCTCGGCTCGTTCAGGGGCTATCTGAGATACATATTTTTTTATCTCTTTCCACACATCGACGTTGTTAACGTGGATGCTCTCGTACGAGGGGTTGAAGAGGTCGCGCAGCAGGGCTACCGTGCGGTCGGATTCTTCGTGTACAAGGGTGGGGGGCTTTATGCACGTGCGTGCCTTTGTTATAAGGTTCTCCCAGCTCTCTATTAGCTGGCGAAGCTCGGTGTCGAGCTCGGCAACGCGTTTGCCCTCGGCTACAGTGCGCACTATTATTCCAAAATTCTTGGGCTTGATGCTCTGAAGCAGTTGTTTTAAACGGGTGCGCTCCTCGGGCGATTTTATTTTTGACGATACTGATACTTTGTCCTCAAAGGGTATAAGTATCAAGAAGCGGCCGGCAAAGGATATTTCGCCTGTCAGACGTGGCCCTTTTGTGCTTATGGGCTCTTTTGTTACCTGAACAAGAATCTCTTGTCCTGTCTGAAGGGCGTCGGAGATGTTTCCCTCTTTTCCTTTCTCGGGCATTATTGATGCCTTTGACATCGGGAAGTTTTTTTTGCGGTCGCTGATTACCTGTTTAAGGTATTTTTGTAGAGAGTAGAATTGTGGCCCTAAATCTAAATAGTGTAGGAATGCGTCTTTGTCGGAACCCACGTCCACGAAGCAGGCATTCAGGCCGGGCATAATCTTCTTTACGCGGCCAAGGTAGATGTTGCCTACCGAGAATGATGCGGTTTGTTCTTCCTTTTGAAACTCCACAAGCTGCTTATCTTCGGTGATGGCTATGGAGACTTCGCCGGGCTGAACATTTATAATGAGTTCGCTTGTCACAATTACTTTTATTTTGATTTAGTTGTAGGTTTCTTGTTATGTGGGGCGAAACCTTTCTCCCCTGAAAAGATGGCCTTTTGTCGGGCTCTTGAGGGCTGTGTCGCTTGGGTAGCTGTTTTTCTTCTAAAGGCTACTTGTGCAATCTGCTTAAGAAGCTGCTTTTGTTTGTATCGCTTGGTTTATTGTTGTGGAAAATTAAGCAGTTTCTTAATACAAAGAACAAACTTGCTACATCTTTTTTTGTGTTCGGCAAGTTTGTTCTTTGTATTCATTCAGACATTTAATTACTTCTTGCTCTTATGTCTGTTCTTTCTCAGTCTTTTTTTACGCTTGTGCGTTGACATTTTATGTCTTTTCTTTTTCTTACCGCTGGGCATAGTTGATAATGTTTATTAAGTTAATGAATAAATTATTTCTTTACCTCATTTACGAATGTCTTTGCAGGCTTGAATGCGGGGATAGAGTGCGCCGGGATGATAAGTGTTGTCTCCTTGTGTATATCTCGTGCAGTCTTCTCTGCTCTCTCTTTGATGATGAAGCTACCAAAGCCGCGCAAATAAACGGGTTCGTGGTTTGATAATGACTCTTTTACTACTTCCATAAATGCTTCAACGGTTGAAAGGACTGCTGCCTTTTCAATACCTGTCTTTTTTGCAATTTCGTTAACAACCTCTGCTTTTGTCATTTTTCTTATATTTTATTATATGTGAATTGTTTTTTTGTTTTTTCGGTCGGCAAATATATAGCTTTTTTTACTTATCCCGAAATTTAATTGCTTTTTTTTGTGAAAAAATCGCAGAATTTGCAATTATGCAGAGTCAACCAGCAAGTGCAACATTACGAAATAAATTTGTAAAAGCACTC
>CAYYEL010000098.1:0-6916 GCA_964470845.1 uncultured Bacteroidaceae bacterium
TGCAGGGCTTTTTGTTTATCTCTTTACTCGATTTTTTGTTTTTTTAACAAATAGATGGGTGGGTGAGGGGTGCTTTGGCGAAAGGATTCTTCTCAATTATTTTGTTGTTTCCGCTGCATTGCAACAGCTGTTTTTTACCTGTTGGCGTTCTTTTTTTCAGTTTCGGAGTGAGCCTGTTGAGATTCTAATTAAATGTATGTCCAGAAATCAGCGGCCGTTTCTTTGCGTTTGTCGCAGCGGCGCTTTGCAATTGTCTTTTTTACATTTTTCTACCAATATTATTAAATTTTACTCGTTTAACATAAATTAGCAATCGGGGGGGTAAAATGGAATAATCTAATATCTTTGCAAAAACATTTAATTAAAAAAATATGAGAAGGAACTTTCTAACATTTGTGATTTTTGTTTTGTCTGCTATCACGTTAAATGCGCAGAATGGTGCCGATGAGAAGAATCCGTTTGTCGGAATATGGCAATTTTGTTATGTGGCAGACTCGGGGTCTGTTGAGAAAAATGTTGTCTTGTTGCCTATTTTCAAAATAGTGCGCGAGGATGGTACTTATACCGCTATTTTTGGTCAGATTCGTTCTACTGGGGGCGAGAAGAGTAGGCTTCATACGCCTGTATCAATAAGTCAGCAGGGGCGGTACGAAATAAAGAACGATAGTATTTATCACGAGCAGATTGACAGGCATTATATGTCGCCTGCTATGGAAAAGACAACAACTGTTCTTAAATACAAATTTGTGGGAGACAGGAACGAGTATCTTCTTCAGCAGTTTACAAATACTATCACAGGTGTTAAGGTTGATGAAATGTGGCGCAGAGTGCTTCCTATGGCTATGTGATTAGGGGCGCATAATTTAATGTCTCATTTTCTGCACAAAAAGAAATTGTAATAAACACAAAGTGCTATATTGTGTTAAGACATAGCGCTTTGTGTTTGTTATGTATTACTCTTTATCGTTCATTTGGTGGTAGCGCTTGACGTAGCCTATAATAAGTGTGGTGAGGGGTAGGGCGACAATCATTCCTAAAACTCCTAATAATTTCCCCCACACCGATAGTGCAAGCAGAATTACCGCAGGATGCAGGTTCATTCGTTTGCCCATAATGCGGGGTACAAGGAAAAAATCCTGTATAACTTGCACCACGCATAGTACCACAAGAGCGCTTAGCAGTATGAGCCAAAAATTACCTCCGCTATTTGCTGCCTTCATAAGTGCGAGCAGCGTCATTGGAAAGAGCGATACTATTTGCAGATAAGGAACCAAATTAAGCACCCCGATGAACAGGCCGAAGCCTATCGCAATGGGAAAATCTATAATCATAAAGCCGATGGCAAAAAGTATGCCTACGCACAGTGCTACAAGTGCCTGTCCGCGGAAATATTGGCTCATACCGTCGGTAAGGTCTTCGGAAAGTTTAGTGGCAAAGTTGCGCCATTTTGAGGGAAGCACGAGTTTCCATTCGTCGGCTAAAAGCTCGTAGTCGAGCAGGATGAAGAATGTGTAAAGCAGTACTATGAACGAGGCTGCAATCTGTACTACAATGTTGATAGTGCCCAACATCAGTATCTGCGATTTATTCCACAATTGTTCTATTAACGATTGTATGCCATCGCTTTGCAATAGCTGTACGATACCTTGCTCGTTACCATACTCGCGCACATATTCAAGAAACACGGGAGGAATAGATGGGTTTTTTATTTGGTGGCTGAAAAATGCCACTGCTGTCTCTTTGAAGGTGCTGAATTCGTCAACTATTGAGGGGACGATGAGCATAAACGAACCGACAATAAGCGCAAGCATCAATGTGATTGCTGCCACTATCGACAGCATTCTGTATTTGAATTTTAATTTATATTGGAAGAATTTTACCAGCGGGTACAATAGGTAGGCTATAAGCCAAGCAACAAAGAAGGGCAGAAGTACTCCGCTAAGATTATCGAGTACTACGTATAATATCCCTATTGTGATGAGTATTAGTACAATACGCAGGAAACGGCCTACCGATATTTCGTTATTTATTCTCATTTATCTGTTGTTCGTTGCGCTGGGCAAGAGCTTTGTAATAGCACTCGCGACACAGTGGTTCATACTCCATTTTTTCTCCAAGAAGCACTAATTTGTCGTTCAGAACGGTGCGGTGCGAGACGTAGGCCAGATTACCGCATCTGACACATATTGCGTGTACCTTTGTTACCTCGTCGGCAAGGGCCATAAGCGAGGGCATCGGGCCGAACGGCTGGCACTTAAAGTCCATATCAAGGCCTGCGATAATGACGCGTGTGCCGCGTTTGACAAGCTCGTTGCACACAGCCGGAAGCTCGTCGTCAAAGAATTGCGCCTCGTCGATACCCACTACATCTACGTCGGTAGCCAACAGCAATATGCTTGCCGAAGACTCTATGGGCGTAGATAGAATGTGGTTGCCCTCGTGCGATACAACCTCCTCTTGTGAATATCTTGTATCTATTGCAGGCTTGAAAATTTCGACCGTTTGCCGTGCAAATTTTGCGCGTTTCAGTCGGCGTATAAGCTCCTCGGTCTTTCCCGAGAACATCGAGCCGCAAATAACCTCTAAACGTCCGCGCCGTGCCATTTCCATCTGATTATACTCCGAAAATCTGTTCATTATGAGTGAAAATGTAAAAAATATCAATATTCAGTGTAACTACACTGCGAAGTTAAATATTAAAATTATAACAGCATAGATGTTGATGCGACAAGTTATCAACAATTTATAACTGCTTTTATTGGTTAAATTAAGAAGCTGTTTGAATTTCTTTCAAAAATTATGTTTACATTGCGCGATAGTTATACTTGCCTCTTTATATTCTTTTTTTGCCTCCTTTTCCCTTTTTTGCTGTTGTATAGCCAGCTATGCACCTTTAAAAAATGAAAAAATGTTCTAATAAATAGCTATAAAAATTTCAATGACATAAATTTAAACAGTTTCTAAGCGATATTCTGCAAAAACTGATTATTTTTGCAGAAATACTTTTTTTACAAAAATATTAAAATGGGAATTTTGTATGTAGTACCTACGCCCGTAGGTAATCTCGAAGATATTACAATGCGTGCGTTGCGTCTGTTACGTGAGGCCGATTTTATATTGGCCGAGGACACAAGAACCTCGGGTAAATTGCTTAAACATTTTGATATTCAAGTGCCTATGTATTCGCATCACAAGTTTAACGAGCACAAGACTGTAGGCTCGCTTGCCCGGCGCATACACGAGAGCGAGCATCACGTTGCGCTTGTCTCGGATGCAGGTACTCCGGCAATAAGCGACCCGGGTTTTATGCTTGTGCGCGAATGTGTCAGGAGCGGTGTCGAGGTGCAGTGTCTGCCGGGAGCAACAGCCTTTGTTCCTGCGCTCGTAAGCTCGGGGCTTCCGTGCGATAAATTTGTGTTCGAGGGTTTTTTGCCACAGAAAAAAGGGCGACAGACAAGGCTGAACAAACTCAAGGACGAAGATAGAACAATAGTTTTTTACGAGTCGCCATATAGGGTAATAAAGACACTTACACAATTGGCCGAGGTCTTTGGTGCGCAGCGCGAGGCTGCCGCAGTGCGCGAAATATCGAAACTGCACGAGGAGTGTGTGCGTGGCACGCTTGCCGAGCTTATCGAACATTTCGGCAAGCACGAGCCTCGTGGTGAATTTGTACTCTTGGTTGGCAGCAACCTCTCGGTCGAGGATGACAATCGTGGCGAGGAGTAAACAACATAAAATAGCTTGACGTTAAAGAAAAAACAGTTTCTTATATTAACAACAAAAACTTTAGAAAATGAAAAAGATTATTTTATCAATAGTAACGCTGGCGGCTGTGCTCGTCGGTTGTCAAGATGGGCCCAAACGCGAACAGTTGGTCAGTCAGAATGATTCGCTTCAGGCGGTAATTGCCAGTCGCGATGCGGCACTTGAGGAGATGCTTTACACCATTAACCGCGTCGAGGAGGGCTTCCGTGCTATAAACGAGGCACAAGGACGCATAAATCTCGATGCTATTGGTAGCGAGAGTAGTCGCAGTGAAACTATTGAGAATGACTTTGCTTATATAAACGAGACGCTTCGGCGCAATAAAGAAGAGATTGACAATCTAAGGGCGCAACTCGGCAAAAATCAAGGAGCGTATAAGCAACTCAAGAGTATGCTCGATAATCTGCAAGCGCAATTCGAGAGCAAAAGTGCCGAGCTTGAGGCGATGCAGGCCGAGCTGTCGAAACGCGATATTCGCATAGCGCAACTCGATGAAACAGTAGAGCAACTTACACAAACGAACGAAAAAAGCGAGCAGACAATCGAGATACAGGACGCCGAACTAAACACCGTCTGGTATGCCATAGGTACTAAGCGCGAGCTCAAGCAAGAGAATATCCTCAAAAGTGGCGATGTGCTGCGTGCCACAAATGCCAATTTAGGCTATTTTACCAAGGCCGACCTGCGCGAACTGAGCACAATAAACACATACGCCCGACACGCCAAATTGCTTACCACACACCCCGAGGGCAGTTACACTCTTGAGCGCGACGCCAACAAACAATATGTACTGACAATAACAGATGCAATTGCTTTCTGGAGCGTGTCAAAATATCTTGTAATTCAGGTGCGATAAACTTTAAACAACTTATTGGTTGTATGGAGAAATGCAGGAACGTATTTATCGACCTTGACGATACGCTGTACGATTTTAGTGCAGCCTCGCGCGAAGCCTTTAAAGAGACATACGAATTGCTCGATTATGGACGTTTCTTTGTCTCTTTCGAGCAGTATATGCAGATATATACTCCGCGTAACTTGCAACTGTGGGAACTTTATGGCCGTGGCGAAATTACCAAGGACGAGCTTAATCGCATACGTTACAGCTATCCTTTGGAGGTTGTCGGCGTGCGCGATGAGTTGCTTGCAGCCCGTTTTTGCAAAGAGGCTCTTGGACGTATTCCTACAAAAAATATACTAATTGATGGGGCTAAAGAACTACTCGATTATCTGTACCCAAAATACAATTTGTACATACTCTCGAACGGCTTTAAAGAGCTGCAAGAGCACAAGATGCTTACAACGGGCATACGCTGCTATTTCAAAGGGCTGATTCTCTCGGACGACATTGGGATAAACAAGCCTCGGCGCGAAATTTTTGAGTATGCACTCAGTAGCACCGCATCGAGCCTCGCAGACAGCATAATGATTGGAGATATGTTCGAGACAGATATTGCGGGTGCTGCAAACATAGGAATGTGGCAGATTTTTTATAATAGAAAAGGGCTCGAAGAGCTCCCTTTCACTCCCACCTACGCGGTTAGGACGCTGAAAGAAATTATCGGAATCTTGTAACAGTTTATAGTAGATAAAATAAATATTATGTGGTATAATTGCAAAATATCAATATTGCTGGCAGTGGCTACCGTCCTTTGCGCAGCTGTGCAGGCGCAGGATGCGCGTTACAAACGTGCGCTTGCCATTGCCGATAACTTTTTTTCATCAGTCGATAATGGACAACAGAGGCGTAACGCCCCCTCGCAGGAGCGTCGAGTGCTATTCTCCTCGGGCGATAATGAGCCTACTTTCTTTCTTGTCGCCGCTCCCGATGGCAAGGGATTTGTAGTTGTCTCGGGCGATGAGGTCAGCCACCCGTTGATAGGTTATTCCGATGAACCATTGCCCGCCTCACTTGACGAGTTTCCGGCTGGAATGTTGGACTATCTTGCCGATGTTGACGCACAGATACAAGCGGCACGCGACCGCGGCGTCGCAAAAGCCCCGGTAGAAGATGGGACAATAGGCAATGTGGTGGTGAACCTCGGTACGGCACGTTGGGCGCAAGGTGCTCCCTTTAACAAACTATGCTTTACCTCAAGCGGCCGACAAGCCCGCACAGGCTGTATTGCCACAGCCTTTGCAATTGTGATGCGCCACCATAAATGGCCTCTCAAGGGCGAGGGAAAAGTGTATAACCCTATTACAGGCGAGAAACTTGAGCTTGGACACACGTACAATTGGGATAATATGCCGCTTGAGTATAAGAACTACACCGAGGAGCAGGCCAATGAGGTTGCCGTTGTTATGCGCGACTTAGGCTATGCCTACGGTCTTTCATACGGGGCAAACAGCACAAGTGGCAGCGAAAATGCCTATAAAATGTCGCGCCATTTTGGTTACGTCGATATTTCAGGGCAGGCGGGTAACGCCTCGGGTGCGACGCAGCGCTTTGTAGTAGGCGATGCTCGATGGCACGAGTTGCTCCGAGAGAGCCTCGACGCATCGTGTCCTGTGCCCTACGTTGCCACAAATGCGGGCTCGGGCAGTGATAGCAAGCATATATTTATTATTGACGGATATACCGACGCAGGCTATTATCACTTCAATTGGGGGTGGGGCGGTTCGTGCAACGGCTATTTTACTCTGGCCAAGATGGACCCCACGGCCGGCGACGATTATGCCTCAAAAACCGATAGTCATAAGGCCTTCTTCTCTCTTAAACCTCTGAAAGTGAGCACATATACAGTGAGTGTCGAAGCTACTGAAGGTGGCACGGCAACGGTCGATGATGCTCAGTCGGTAACAGTGGAGAGTGGAAGCAATGTAACACTAAAAGCTGTTGCCGAGGCCGATTATCACTTTGCAGGATGGCTCTGCGGGGATACTCTTGTGAGTACCGATACGTTACACATAGTAACAGTAACCGATAATCTTAATTTTGTGGCACAATTCGAGAAAAATGAGGACACTGCAATAGGGACAATTACCGGTAGTAAAAAAGAAAATGAGATTTTCGACCTATGCGGCCGTCGCATCAAACGCATCGAGCGTGCAGGAATTTATATTATAGGCGGTAAAAAGATTATTATAAAGAACCACTACTGTCCACTAAAAATTGTGGACGATTAAAAATTAAATAAACTTGGTT
>CAYYEL010000099.1:0-6848 GCA_964470845.1 uncultured Bacteroidaceae bacterium
CACACAAAAAAAACGCTCCTCTTTTTTGTAATAAAGAGGAGCGGTAATAATGCTTCTTGCAATTAAAACATACACAAACAACGCTCCTCTTTTTTGTAATAAAGAGGAGCAGTAATAATGCTCCTTACAATTAAAACACATAAAAAAAAGAGTGCACCCAAAAAGATGCACCCATATAAAAACAGAAACAACCGTTACTCCTCGAAACGCTCCCTGCTGCGCTCAATAAATTCAATGTGTCGGGCAGCCTCGGCACGCATAGCCCCCACACTCTCAATCGACTGCAACACCTGTGCAAGATTAAGAGCCTTTGCAACAGCCTCGGCATCCGACCGGCGCAGTACGTAGCTCACAGGGCTCTTACCCAATAGTTTCACATTTATATCACCCTGTGCCGACACAATAAAATCCATTATGCCACCGTCGGCACCGTAACGAAAATTCAACCGCTCGCTTGTTACACCTAAATGCTTCGACGATTGGCGACTCAAGGGCTCGGTACACTCGACAAATGTGTCGCCCGCACTCAGACGCACTCCCGTGTGCTCGATTGCCTTGCCACGATAGACCGAGGTAATATAAGCAACACCTTTCTCGCTCACCTGTGCACGCAGATAGGTGAGCCCGTAGTTGCTCTTTAGCGTCTGCGAGGGGAGCATATAATTACCCTCGTCCTGATAACGTGTATCTTTCTCCAGAACAAACTCGGCAAGCATACTGTCGCGTCGAGCCTTGAGGCCGGCAAGCTGCTCGTCATAGAAACGGACACTGCGGCTCTGCTGTCCATACTCTACCTCGCGCGAGAGTTTAAGCGCCTCGCGTCGAGCCTTAAAAGCCTTGGGGTAGGTTGCTTTGAGGCTGTCGAGCAACATTCGTGCCTTATCATATTCCTGAGCCTCGGAGGCTACACGCGCCTCGCTCAAGAGCGCCTGCGCCTTGTGTTCAATATCCTCGCCACACGACACGCAAAAGATGGCGGCGCAAGCAAAGATTGCAAATTTTTTCTTCATCGTCAATACATTTTATTGTGCGAATATAATCATTTATATTTAGAAAAAGCTATTTTTGACGCACAGAACCAACCTAAAATTATTCCACCTATGAAAATCCCGACAATATTACTCGCTCAGACAGTTGCCGACAACAGTTTTACACTGAGCGACGCAACAGCAATGCTCATTGTGCTGTTCTTCTTTTTTCTTTTGGTGATTGCCCTGCTGCTTATATGCCGCGAACCTATCTGCTGGTACTTTAAAATCAACCACATTAAAAAGCAGCAAGAGGAGATTCTGCGTCTGCTGCGCGAAATTAAAAAAGTATAATTCTAATTTATTGCCCACTTTTTGCTATCTTCGCGCAGGCATTTACACTAAGAGCAATAAAATATGCGCATACCAAACAGAGAAGAGCTTATAAAGATACTCGACACCCCAATATTCCGCAAAATATCGGAGACGGCCGACGAGCTTGGCCTTGAGTGCTACGTTGTGGGCGGATATGTGCGCGACATTTTTCTTGAACGTCCATCAAAAGATATTGACATTGTGGTTGTCGGGAAAGGAATAGCAATGGCCCGCGCATTCAGCAAGCGTCTGGGCAAGGGTGCTCATTTGGCCGTATATGCCAATTTTGGCACAGCGCAGGTAAAATACCGCGAACACGAGATTGAATTTGTGGGTGCCCGTCGCGAATCATACACCCACGACTCGCGCAACCCCATTGTCGAGGATGGCACGCTTGAGGACGACCAGAATCGTCGCGATTTTACAATAAACGCAATGGCAATATGCCTGAACAGCGAGCGCTTCGGCCGGCTTGTCGATCCTTTCGACGGCGTGCTCGACCTTGAAGACCGCATAATACGCACCCCTCTTGAGCCGGGAATAACATTCAGCGACGACCCGCTGCGTATGTTGCGCTGCGTACGCTTCGCCACCCAACTAAATTTTTACATAGACGAAGAGACCTTCGAGGCACTGAGCGAGAATCGCGAGAGAATAAAGATTATATCGCGCGAGCGCATCAACGACGAGCTTAACAAGATAATGCTCGCGCCCACCCCCTCAAAAGGCTTCATCGAGCTCGACCGCTGCGGCCTGCTCGAACTCATCTTCCCCCAACTGACAGCCCTGCAAGGCGTCGAAGTAAAAAACGGCTACGGACACAAAGAGATGTTCTACCACACGCTTGAGGTATTAGACAATGTAGCAAAAAAGAGCGACAATCTTTGGTTGCGCTGGGCCGCCCTTCTGCACGACATTGGCAAGCCCCGCACCAAACGCTGGGACTCCATACAAAAATGGACTTTCCACAACCACAATGCCGTTGGCGAGAAGATGGTAACAAAAATATTCCGCGATTTTAAGATGCCACAGAACGAGAAAATGAAATATGTGGCCAAGCTCGTGGGCCTGCATATGCGTCCCATTGTAATTGCCGACAACGAAGTAACCGACTCGGCGGTGCGCCGTCTGCTCTTCGACGCCGGCGACGACATTGACGACCTTATGACACTGTGCGAGGCCGATATTACCTCAAAAAACGAGGTGCGCAAACAACGCTTCTTGAGCAATTTTGCCACAGTGCGCCAAAAACTCAAAGACCTCGAAGAGCGCGACCGCATACGCAATTTCCAGCCCCCCGTCGATGGCAAAGAGATTATGGAGATATTCGACCTACCCCCCTGCGACACAGTAGGCAGGCTGAAAGCCTCGGTAAAAGAGGCCATACTCGATGGAATAATCCCCAACGAGCACGATGCAGCCCTCACCTACATAATGACCAAGGCCGCCGAGATGGGGATAAAAAAAAGAGAACAATAAAAATATATGCAACCCGGTTGCAACCAAAAAAGTCTAACTTTGCAATTAAAAATTGCCAAAAAGACAAATTATGAATAAAAAAATGCTGACAACAGGGCTGCTTATTTTTGCCACACTCGCAAGCGCAGCACAACAGATAACATACGACAGCTATATGCAGCGCGTCATCGAGAATAACACCGCTGCTGTGGCACAAGCAATGAACATTGACATTGCACGCGCATCGCTCAGAAGCTCAAAGACATACAACGACCCCACACTATCGGTTGAATATGCCAACAACGAAGATTGGGACAAAGAGCTTGGACAGAGCATAGCAGCCAACCTCAGCAGCACATTCACATTCGGTGTGCGCCGAGCAGGAATACGCTTGGCCCAAAAAGAGCTTCAAGCAACAACAGCCGTCTTTAACGACTATATGCGCAATCTGCACGCCGACGCCACACTGGCCTATCTGCGCCACATACGCGCCAAGGAGCTGTTACGAATAGCCACCAACCGCGAGAGCTATATGCAGCAACTGGCCCACAGCGACAGCCTGCGCTATCTGCGTGGCGAAATTGCAAAAACAGTGTGGATAGAAACACGCTTGGCCGCAGGCCTCACACGCAACACCCGCCTGCAAGCCGAAGCCGACCTGCACAACACCGCCGTCGAGCTTGGATATTATATGGGCAGCTTCGAGGGGATAGAGACAATAGAGGCGGCAGGAACACTCGACAAGGCGGCAGGAACGCTCGACAAGGCCGAGAATTATATTAACCAAGCACTCGCCAACAGAGCCGACCTTATTGCCGCAACAAGCCGTGTCGAAATTGCCGAAGCCGAGAGACGTCTGGGACAAGCACTGCGTCGCACCGACCTCCAGCTATCCATCGGCGCCGAATACAACAAAGCCGACCCCTCATTTACCAAGCTGATGGTGGGCGCCGCAATTCCCCTGAAAATCTCAAGCCTGAACCGCGGTGCACGCCTAATGGAAGAGGCCAAAATAAGACAAGCACAAGAGAGCCTCGCCGACACCCGTATGCTCATAACCGGCGAGGTACTGCAAGCCTACAACAACTGCCGCATAGCCAACCGTCAAAAAGAGACATTCACCCAAGGAATAATACAAGAGACAGCCGAGCTGCTGCAAAGCAAACGCAAAGCCTACCAGATGGGCGAAATATCTTTTGTCGATTTTATTGAGACCGAGCGCAGCGACAATATGATGCAAGAGGAGTACATCAACTCACTCTACGAGAGCGCCGCCGGCTTTGTCGAGCTCAGGCGCAGCGTGGGAGTAACCATCCTGACAACAGAACAATAGAAAAAAGCGACAAACATATGGAAGAGACACTATTACGAGAGCGTGGCATACGCCCCACAGCCGTACGACAGCTTGTGGTGCGCATCCTTGCTATGGCCGACTCGCCCCTTTCTCTTTCCGAAATAGAAGCAATTTTAGACACAGCCCCAAAATCGACTATATTCCGTGCCCTTACACTCTTTCAAGCACACAAACTTGTTCACAGCATCGAAGATGGCAGCGGCTCATTAAAATACGAGTTGTGCCACAGCCACGACCACAACAACATAAACGATAGGCACACACACTTTTTCTGCGAGGTGTGTCAGCGAACATACTGTTTCAAACACATACAAATACCCACAATAGAACTGCCACAAGACTTTACGATGCACTCGGTTAACTACATTGTAAAAGGAATTTGCAACAAATGCAAGAACAAATAACCATTATTGCAGACATTTTTACATCGTTACGAACAATTTGGCATAAAAACAGCAGTAAGATACATTTTTTTCATTATTTTTGGCCAAAATAATTTTACAAACGCCAAAAAAACAAACAAATGAAAAGACTATTTACCATCTGCACGCTATTGCTACTCATTGCAGCAACAACATTTGCAGGCCCAATCAGCCCACAAAAAGCACAAGAGATAGCGTCGAGTTTCTGGAAAAAAATCGCTCCACAAAAGAGCGAGTTACGAATGCAACCTGCACCCCGCAGCGGACGTTCGACCAACCGCACAAGCGACACCTCAGAAAACCAAAATTATTACATATTCACCGAAGAAAATTCAAAAGGTTTTATAATTATCTCGGGCGACGATGAGTTGAGCCCCATTGTAGGCTACTCGACAACAGAGACACGCACCGACGAGCAGATGCCCGAGCCACTCATCGAATGGCTCGAAATGTACGACCAATATGTTGACGCAGTGCGCGCAGGAAAAGCAGCGCCCCTGCAACGCAGCACCGGCAAACGCATCGAGCCGCTGCTAAAAACAACGTGGGACCAAGGCTCACCCTACAACAAGTTGTGCCCCAAGGTAGGAACACAGACAACCCCCACAGGTTGCACAACAACAGCCGTAGCACAGGTAATGAAATACCACTCGTGGCCACAAAAGCCCAAACGCTCAATTACGTGGGAGAGCAATATTACCGGAGAAAAAGAATATATTGACATCACAAAGCACACATACAATTGGGACAATATGCTCAACAGCTACAAGGGCATATACAGCAACGAAAATGCAACAGAAGTGGCCCAGCTTATGGTAGATGTCGGCAAAGCAATGAAGAGCAGCTACGCCCTCGAAGGCACAGGCGCTCACACCTCAAGTGCAATCTACGCCCTTGTAAACATTTTCGATTACTCGTCTCAAGCACGCGTATATAAACGCTCCGAGCACACCAATGAACTGTGGATGGATGTACTGCGCGACAATCTTGAGGCACGTCGCCCCATTCTATATTTCGGTTACAATTTCCAAAACACCAGCGGACACGCCTTTGTGTGCGACGGAATCGACGAGAATGATATGTTGCACATAAATTGGGGCTGGGGCGGAAGCTACGACGGTTTTTTTGATATGGCATATATGCAACCCTCGGGCGTAGGCACAGGCGGTGGCACCGGACAATACAGCGTGGGACAGACCATAATAGCCAACGTCTATCCGCACGAGAGTAGCGAGACAGGACGTCAGGGCGACCCTACACTCTATATGTTCACCCCGATGGAAATGACAAGCGAAACATTCCTCGATAGCTACGAGACCACAATATCGTCTCTTGGACAGGCAAAATTCCGTGTAGCCGGATTCTTCATCAACTGGTCGCACACGGCATTCAGCCTTAATTTTGCAGGCGCCCTTACAAACGAACAAGGCGACACCCATCTTTACGAATTCTCGGGCGACAAATTCCGTCTGTCGGTCGAGGATGGAGGAGGTCTTATTTTCCCCTTCACAATTAACAAAAAAGATGTACCGGCAGGAAAATATAAGCTGCAACTGCTTTACAAACAGGGTACAAGCGACTATCAGGTTATCCCCGGAGCAAATAATGGCATTTCAGTCGAAGTTACCGACAAAAAGGTAAAAGTATCGAATCTGAATCCTCGCCCTGCCCTCTCGCAGATAACATTCTCGCCCGAGCCCGCATACGTTGGCGATATTTTGAATTTCGAGGCCAAGATCATCAACAAGAGCGAGGACAACCGCTTGATTTTAGTTGTCCCCGTACTAAACACACAAAACAGCGACGGTAGTTGGACAAGCGAGCCACAAACATCCAATTCCAAACTGATTGACGTGCTCGACGAGCAAGAGATTGCCCTCCCCTTTACCACAAACATTCGATTTAACAAGAGCGGTAAATATTTTATCTCATTTGCCTACAATGTAAAAAATTACTACACCGACGCCAACACCACATTCGACACCAATAAGATGTTCTACGTCGAGGGAACATCCGACACACTCGACATAAAAGAGTTGCCCGATGGAGCACTACCCACCGTTATATCTTACACCGTAAAAGATATAAACAACGGCGCAAACACAAATATCAAGATACGTTTAAGCAACAGCTCATCAAACGGCGAAGCATATACAGGAACAATCGGAATATTCCTAAGAAGCGTACAAGGCGACAAGGATTATCTTCTGAACACACAATATGTTAAGAACCTCAAAAGCAAGAGCTACACCAATCTTAATTGCGCCACCA
>CAYYEL010000100.1:0-6828 GCA_964470845.1 uncultured Bacteroidaceae bacterium
CTCAAAGTCGTGAGCAAGGAGGGAATTTTGTTGCACTTCTATCTTGACAGTATGCTTATATTCCTCGGCCCACTCCTTATCGACATAATTATCAAGCAGAGTGCAAGCGTGCAAACTAAAGTCGAGGCCACAGCCCAGCACATTATCCCATTGTTCTTGTGTCATTTCATAGAGCATCTCGCGGTCTATCCTACCCGATACAAGACCATAAACCACCCCGGCATTAAAATTATCTCCTGCCCCGACAGTGCTCACAACATTTACTTTATTGGGCGAGTATCTCTTGAGAGTACCTTTTGAGAATAGTGCAACCTCTCCCCCACCCTGTGTGCAGATAAAATTAGGACAATAGAATTTTATTTTCTCTTTATATATGCGTGCAGCATCGGTGAGACCGTAAAGGTTCTCAAAATCCTCGGACGAACCGCGCACAATATCGGCAAATTCAAGATTTTCGATAATTGCCTCGCCCAATTTAACACGCTCGGCAACGTGATTCTTACGGAAATTTACATCGTAGTAAAGAATAGCTCCTCTCTCGCGTGCATACTCAAGAAAAGCCTTCGTCTTATTGCGAAGCACGGGATTAAGCACAAAATACGAGCCATAAACAACTATGTCATCGGCGTTTATAACCGGAAACTCGACCTCTAAACGATTATTGGGATAATCTTTGTAGAAGAGGTATTCAGCATCGTTGTTGCTGTTAAGAAAAGCCAACGACAGAGGCGATTTTCCATCACTGAAACTGCACACCGAAGAGGCATCCACCCCACTCTCGTGCAACGCATCAAGAATCATCGCACCAACCTTATCGTTTCCAACCTCACTGATAAACGACACATTAAGCCCCATACGTCCCAATGACATCATACTGTTAAAGGTCGAGCCTCCGGGCACGGCCTTCACCACAGCACCGTCCTTGAAGATAATATCGAGTACTGTTTCGCCTATTCCTATAATTTTTCTCATAAATTACTTATTATATTTTTCAGACTTTCAATATTGCGAGCCACAATAAGATATTTCTCTGTACCTCCACGGATAAAATTCTTGCTTTCCATTGCTGCAAGCGCGTCGAGCAGGCCGTCCCAATAGCCACCGGCATTGTACAATACAACCTTTTTTGAATGATAGCCTATTGTAGCAGCCGCTGCAACGTGAAAAACCTCATCGAGCGTGCCCAATCCTCCGGGCAGCGCTACCAGAATATCGCTCCGCTCCAAAATTTTATCTTTCCTCTCGCTCAGATTCTTTGTTACAATCCTCTCGTCGAGTAATCGGCTCACACGGTTGCGTTCAATGAGCACCTGCGGGACAACCCCCACAATACGCGCCCCACACCCCTTGGCCGCTGCTGCCGTTGCCTCCATAAGCCCCGCTGCCGCACCACCATAGACAAGCTCGCACCCCATCTGTCCGAGCAAGTGCCCAACCTCGGCAGCACACTCAAAATAGAGAGCGTCAACACTCTCCGAGGCCGCGCAAAATACACCCACGCTGCTCATAGCATCAGAGACTTTGCATATCGTTCAGACGTTTATAAACGCCATCGAGTTTCAGAAGCTGTTCGTGCGTGCCGCGCTCGACAATGCGCCCCTCCATCAACACACAAATTTCATCGGCATTCTTAATTGTCGATAGGCGGTGTGCAATGGCAATAGTCGTGCGGGTCTTCATAAGGCGTTCAAGAGCCTCTTGTACAAGGCGTTCACTCTCGGTATCAAGAGCCGATGTTGCCTCGTCGAGAATAAGAATGGGCGGGTTCTTCAGGATAGCACGTGCAATGCTTATACGTTGGCGTTGTCCGCCCGAGAGCAGGCAGCCACGGTCGCCCACAAAAGTATCGTATCCATTCTCGGTGGCGCTTATAAAGTCGTGGGCATTTGCAATTTTTGCAGCCTCTATCACCTGCTCCATTGTAGCATTCTCGACACCGAATGTTATATTGTTGTAGAATGTATCGTTAAAGAGGATGGCCTCTTGGTTCACATTGCCGATGAGCGTGCGCAACGACTTTACCGACATATCCTTTACATCGACACCATCAATGAGAATAGAGCCCGAGGTTGCATCGTAGTATCGTGGAATCAAATCGACAAGCGTCGATTTTCCCGAGCCCGACTGTCCCACAATTGCCACCGTCTTTCCTTTTTCAATCTTCAGGTCGATATTGCTTAGAACATTCTTTTCTCCATCGTACGAGAATGTAAGATTCTTAAATTCTATACCACTCTGCATCTCATTTATGGCAGTTGCACCTTGACGATCGGTAATTGGGTTGGGGGTATTGAGAATCTTATCGATACGCTCGACCGACGCAAGTCCGCGGGGAATATTGTACGACGCTTTGGAGAATTCCTTCAAAGGGTTTATAATGCTATACAATATTGTCATATAGTAAATGAATGCAGGCGCCGAGATAGGCGAGTTGTCGCCCAAAATAAGCGTACCGCCGAACCACAGCACAATTACAATGACACAAGTACCCAAAAACTCGCTCACGGGGTGAGCCATCGCCTGACGCATTGTAACGCGCATTGTTGCCGAGCGAAGCTCGTTGCTCACTTTTAGGAAACGCTTAGACATTTTGTGCTCGGCAAGGAAGGCTTTTATTATTCGCAGCCCACCCAATGTCTCTTCCATCTGCGACATTGTCTCGCTGAGTTTAGTCTGTGCGGCAAGCGATTTTTGCTTAAGCCTGCGTCCCACAAGCCCCATTATCCATCCGAGGCCGGGAATTACGCATATTGTAAAGAGTGTAAGCTCCCAGCTTATATACAAAAGAGTACCGAAATATATCACAATGAGGATAGGGTTCTTAATGAGCATATCAAGCGAGCTTGCAATAGAATTCTCGACCTCAATAACGTCGCCACTCATACGTGCAATAATATCGCCTTTCTTTTCTTTTGAAAAAAAGCCCAAAGGCAACGACAGCACCTTGTCATAGAGTTGTGTGCGAATATCGCGTACTACTCCCGTGCGTAAAGGTATTATTGATGCCGACGAGGCAAAATAGGCTGCGGTCTTTAGCAGTGTCATTACCACAAGGAATATTCCAAGCATAAGCAACGTCATTGAAGCGCCATTAGTCTCGATGAGAGTATTAAGGTAGTAGTTGGCATTATTCATTGCCACAGTCTGGATATTATCGAAAGTAGCCTCGCTCCACGGAATAAAATCGACGTGTGCAGCCTCTTTCATCTTGAATAGAATCTCAAGAATGGGGATAATGACCATAAACGAAAATACGTTCAATATCGCCGATACAAATGTAAATATAAGCGACATTACAAGGTACTTTTTGTAGGGAGGAATGTACCTTTTGAGCACTTTAAAAAATTCTTTCATAAAGCTACTGTTTTACGAATCCACTTTCGCCGGGCTGAATTATCGAGCAATCCCTCTCTCGCTTACTTGTGGCTTTGTTTTTCATATAAAAGAGACACTCCCCAAGAGGGTGGCTCGGAAAATACTGTGCGAAGATAGCGTTTTTTATCGGTATATACATCCTTAGAAGCTGTTTAATTTTTGTTTTTTAACCCGAGATATTATATAATGTACCCTTTTTTCTTCTATCTTCGCACTATGAAAAGCACACTTGCGCTCATAACAACACAGCTTCTGGCCGTACTTACTCAAAAAGTTACGGCTCAAGACAGCATTGCCATCAGTCCACAAAAACATTACATTGTGGGACAAAGCACCTATATGGGGCAGAAAATTCCGCACATAAATCTGCCGCCACACTACGCATACGCTCCCATTAAATTTAAGAACAAAAGACAAAAGAGGGAGTACGACCGTCTTGTGCGCGACGTCAAAAAGACGCTACCGCTGGCAGCAGAGATTCGCACCATAATCATCGAGACCTACGAGCTATTGCAGAAAATGCCCGATGAAAAGGCAAAAAAACGACATATTAAGGCCCTTGAAAAAGGACTTAAAGAGCAATATACTCCGCGAATGAAAAAACTCACCCTCAGACAGGGCAAGCTACTCATCAAATTGGTTGACCGCGAGTGCAATCAGGATGCCTACACGCTTGTACGTCTTTTTATGGGCAGTTTCAAGGCCGCATTTTACAACTCATTTGCATCGCTCTTTGGCGCAAGCCTAAAAAAGAGTTACGACCCCTTGGGCGAGGATTGGATGATTGAGCAGGTTGTTGTAATGGTGCTTACGGGACAACTTTAACACATCCATTTTACATACACAACGCCTACGCTCGTACAAGCTACTGCACCCAACCTAATTTACGGGCAAACTCCCAGATTACCATTCCTGCCGTAACCGATACATTGAGCGAGTGCTTGGTCCCGAATTGCGGAATCTCAATCGAGCCGTCCGAGGCATCGACCACCTGCTGTTGCACGCCCTTTACCTCGTTTCCAAGAATTACAGCATACCGCACACCAGCCTTGGCCTTGAATTGTTGCAAAGGGATGCTCCCATCTACCTGCTCAATAGAATAGATTGCATATCCCTCGCTACGCAACACCTCGACAGCCTGCATTGTATCGGAGAAATATTGCCACTCGACCACATCTTCGGCACCGAGCGCCGTTTTATGAATCTCGGCCGACGGAGGCGTAGCTGTTATTCCGCACAGCATCACACGCTCGACGCGGAAAGCGTCGCTCGTGCGGAACACCGACCCTACATTATGCAGACTGCGTATATTATCGAGCAGCACCGTAAGAGGCAATTTTTGGGACGCGACAAACTCGTCGCGTCCCATTCGCCCCATTTCGGTTACAAGTTTTTTCTTCATCAGCGAGTAGTTATTTTAAGCAAATTTACTCCAGTCGGTAAGGCGCATATCTCCGCTGCGCTCAAATGTTGCGTGCATACCTAATGCTGCTGCTACATTGTGGCTCACGTGTCCACACTTCGAGATTTTCAGATAATCCCACAGCAGTTGTTTATAATCGGGGTGGGCACACTTTTCTATAAGCAGTCGGGCACGCTCGTCGGGTCCTTTACCGCGAAGGTCGGCAACGCCCCACTCGGTTGCGACAATGTTTACGTCGTGCTCGGTGTGGTCGGCGTGTGTAACAATGGGAACAATTGAGCTTATCTGTCCGCCCTTTTGTGTCGATGGGCAGGTGAAGATAGATATATAAGCGTTACGTGCAAAGTCGCCCGAACCTCCAATGCCGTTCATAAGCCTTGTGCCACAGATGTGCGACGAGTTTACGCAACCGTATAAATCGACCTCTATCGCTGTATTCATCGCTATTATACCCAAACGACGAATAATTTCGGGGTGATTTGATATTTCGCTGGGACGCAGCACCAATTTATCGCGGAAAAAGTCGAGATTGTCATATACGTGGTCGAGACACTCGCGGCTGAGCGAGAGCGAACAGGTACTTCCGGCCTTTACCCTTCCAAGCTCCATAAGTTTTATTACAGAATCCTGCAACACCTCGGAATAGAGATACAGAGGCGGTATCCCGTTACACTCCTCAAGCCCTTTGAGCACTGCATTAGCCACGTTACCGATACCACTCTGTATGGGTAATCCCTCGGCCGGAATTATGCCGCGCTTCATATCATCGAGGATGAAATTTACGACATTCTGACCAATCTTACGTGTAACGTCGTCGAGCTCTTTGAACACCACAATTTCATTGGGCATATTAACCTCGACAATACCGACAACTTTTTTGGGGTCAACCTGCACGTAGGGCTTGCCCACGCGATCGTCAGCCTTGTAGATGGGAATCTCTTTGCGATAAGGGGGGTCGAGAGGCTCGTAAACGTCGTGCAACCCTATTGTATGATGATAGGTATTGCGCTCGATTATTATTCTGTCGGCCAAATTGGCAACTGTCTGGCCTATTCCACCTGCGGTTGTCAGATACACTTTTCCATCGTCGGTAATATCAACCGCCTCAAGAATAGCCACGTCAACCTTGCCCATAAAGCCGTAGCGCAAGTCCTGCGCCATTAGCGAGAGGTGAAGGTCGGTGTATGTTATCTCTTTGGCATTTATTGCATTGCGGACAATGGAATTTGAGATGAATGGTGCGCGGAAGCGTATGGCCTGCGCACGGGTGAGTGCGCCATCAATGGCATCGCCTGTGGATGCTCCCGAATAAAGGTTTATTTTAAAAGGTTTTCCGGCAGCGTGAGCCTCCTCGGCGCGACGAGCGACCTCGGGAAGAACGGTCTTTGGAGTACCCGACAGAGTAAAGCCGCTTATGCCCACTCCGTCGCCATCGTTAATATAGTTTGCAGCCTCGGCGGCTGTTATTATGCGGTATGACATATTATTATTTTTTATTGTTAATATTCAGGATTTATTCTTTGTACATCTGCATACGGTAATTTATTCTAAAAGATGCCCGAAGAGCTCGTCGAATTTCTCGCCACGTGTGAGACGTCCATTCTCAATTGAAACAGTCTCGACACGTCCCTTTACGCATAGTTTTTCATCGGGCAGGCGATAGATATTCTGCAAGCAGATAAGCTTTACCCCCTCGCGTTTGAGGCCGACGGTAACAACAAATTTATCGTCGCCACGCAAAGGGTTCTTATACTCTATCGTTACTTTAGAAACCATAAAATCTATTCCTTGATTATGCAACGCCGAGAAACTGACATTCTGTGAAAGCATAAATTCGTGGCGGGCGTGCTCTAAATAGTGCTGATAGTTGGCATTATTAACAACTCCTTGAATGTCGCACTCGTAGTCGCGCACTTTCATTTCGTGGCAAAAAAGTCCTTTTTCAATAGTAGAAATAGTTTGAAGCGAATAAAGAGTTTTTTTACAAAATTTTAAAATTGGCAAAGAAAATAGTTAAAGGAAGTAACTAA
>CAYYEL010000101.1:0-6677 GCA_964470845.1 uncultured Bacteroidaceae bacterium
TGGACCAAATTTATTTAATGTTTAACTCGTCCCTAATTTTTATGGGACACTAATGATTTTTTATTATTATCATTTGCAGTTTTTTAATTATTTGCCATCTTTGATAAGAATATCGAAGATAGTTTGCACTCGCTGTGTAAAATATTGAACTAAACTTTATATTTTCCGCTCGTTTGTCGCTATCTTTGCGGTAAACCGCGAAGACATTCTGCACTCACTTAAAAAAACGCTAAAGTAAACTTTGTGTTTCTTGCTCGTTTGTTCCTATCTTTACCGAACAAAAATGCGTATTGACGCAAAAATATTCAGTAACGCACATATCGGACAACTTTCAGAAGTTTGTAATCACATAAGGCCCTATAAAGCGTTATCAAGACGAAAACGGCGTGGTATTTATGAACGTTTATGAGTTCTTGCTTGACAGAGATAGTTTGAAAGTTTGAGCCAATGATAAAAAATCAAAGGTATAATAACCACATTTGCGAAAATTATTATACTCTTGTCATACAAGAGTTGTTTGAGAATATTGCTACCACAAACCACAGAAATTCGCACAACTCACAAATCGTTACCTCGCTCTTTTCAAAACAACGTCAAGTGTTTATTCCTCAAACGATTATATCAAATCAATGAAATATTAAAATAAAAGAATCCCGCCGTGTAGCGGGATTCAGAATCGAAAACAAGGTGATTTTTCTTTTCTATCTCTTAAGATATTTCTTTGATTACCAACATAATACAAATATTATATTGTTTCCGATATGTCAAAGATACAAATTTGAAAGCAAATCACAACTCACAGCATTCTTATTCTCAGCGTGTGCGCATTGTTTCCGATATGTCAAAGATACAAATTTGAAAGCAAATCACAACAGAAACAGTCTAAACAAGTGAATTATGGAATTGTTTCCGATATGTCAAAGATACAAATTTGAAAGCAAATCACAACTATTGTAAAAATTAGCTCTCTTTTCCTTTTATTGTTTCCGATATGTCAAAGATACAAATTTGAAAGCAAATCACAACTTACCTGCAAAGCTACCGAGATTAGCTCCAATTGTTTCCGATATGTCAAAGATACAAATTTGAAAGCAAATCACAACGCAAACTTCGTTAATTAGCGCAGCGATGATATTGTTTCCGATATGTCAAAGATACAAATTTGAAAGCAAATCACAACGGTCTAATGCTCTAACAGCTTTATGTGTAAATTGTTTCCGATATGTCAAAGATACAAACAAACGAGCGAGAAACATCAAGCTCGCTTGAATATTTTTCAAAGCGAGTGCAGAATATCTTCGCTGTTTACAGCAAAGATACAAATTTGAAAGCAAATCACAACGCAGCATTTCGGGTGCAAAATTACTGAATAAACACGAACTTTGAGAATGTCGGTGTTGTTCAGGCAGTATTTAGAAATGAAATAATCTTGTTCATCTTGCTGTTATTTGAAAAAATGTTGTTACTTTTGCACACAGAAGCATTAAAGGAATGGCAAACTGGCATTTTAGTCCTAAGCGTCGCCTTTGGTGCTTTTGCTTTTTTTATTCAATTATGTCATTGACGGAATAAAGGAAATATTTCGGTACTATCCACAATTTTGTATAAATGAGAAAAACAGGGTTCAGATATAAGTGGTATATCTGAACCCTGTTTTCAAATATAAGGACATCTGCAAAAATTTCATTTTATAACAAAAATTGCGAGATAGGGTTCTGTCTCGCAATTACCAAAAGTCCCAAGCTTGATCTCTCGAGCCTTTTAAGCACTCACACCCTATATTTGTTAGCGCAAACAAAAGCACAATTTTCAATATAACAATAATAAACCCCTCAGAATTTTACGTCGAGCCCTCGAAAATTTCACAAAGAGAGATATAAAGAAAAAGGAGTTCTAATGAACTCCTTTTGTGATCCCGGCAGGATTCAAACCTGCAACCTTCTGATCCGTAGTCAGATGCTCTATTCAGTTGAGCTACGAGACCGTTGTTTTTGTTTGACGATGCAAAGGTACGTTTTTTTTTGATACTACCAAAACTTTTCGCACTTTTTTTTCTGAAAAAGTGTTTTTTTTGTGTTATTCGTCGTTTAACCCCAATTTTTACTCAATAAATCGCTCATTAAACATAAACCAACCAAGTGTCAGACCTACATTAACGCCTTTTTTTCTCGAACTGTAATAATCGACATATCCACTTACCATAAGCGATGAGAATTTTGCCACTACCACAAATTCGCCTATATATTGAAAATCGCTGAAGCGTTTTTTACTGAAATAGGCAAGGCCGTCGCTACCCTCCCTTATCTTTCGATATGGGGTGAATCCATAAAATCCGGCACGTAACTGCAAAAAATTGTTCATCTTATATATTGGCGAAACACCGCCTGCTACAAACTGATTGGCACGAAAAGCCGGGTCGTAGTTGAACATACTGCTCATTGTGGGAGCAAATGTGCCGGCCTGCATCATTGAGGCCTGATAGCTTGGCGATAATCCTCGGGTCGAGTAATATATGTGCAGATTAGTACCCAGTGTAAAGTATCGTCCAAAATCAAAATGCCTTTTGTGCTTATAGCTCATCTGCAACCACGATAATCGTTGTTTCTCGGTTGCATCCTTCTGATAGCTTTTGAATCGCTCCTTACCCACAAAGAATTGAGCAAGAATCGACTCGTACATTCCGCTTGTCGAATAGACTTTTGAATCGAGCGTGTTACCCTCGAATTTTATTGAACCGGCAAAAAGTGTCATACGATTAACGTCGAATTGCGGACGGTCGAGGTTAATAATATTTGTAGGTAGATATTCATCCTTTATCTGTCCTATTCCGATTCCAAACTCGGCCTTCTGACGCATCAAGAATGGAAATACGAGTTTCATTTTTACAAACATTTCGCGCTCGTGATTAAGGGCTATTGGATTCTCTTTGGCAAAAAGGTACTTCATATTGTAATAATCAATAGTCGAATACGAGCCAATGAATTTGAGCGACAATGGGACTTTAGCTGCAAAATCGACACGCGACGTCAGCTGTACATTATTATAAACTTTGCCCAATTGTCCATCAAGAATAAACTCTTTGGAGTGATTGTTAAGATTACGATAATGCAGTCCGAAGTATATTTGGTTCGAGTTATTTGTCGAGATTGCTCCGCCCATTTTAAGCGTGAATGGCGGATTGACCTCAACATCCAACATAAGTGTATATGTACTATCTTCGGGATTATATACGGCACGTGGCAACATTCCCGATATTACATTTCCCGAAAGCAAGCGAAAATAGGCTCGTTTACAATCCTCGAACGAGAATATCTCTTTACCATCAGTGTGAAACTCGCTCTTTATATACTCTTGCTGCGAGGGGTCAACGCCCTTTATCTCAATGCGTTTAAATCGTAGCTCGGGCAATCGGTTGCGGAATTCGGCGCGACGTCGGGCAAGTTGAACACTATCCGAACGTCTGTGAATCAGTCCCTTTATTGAGTCTATCTTCTCGATGGTTTTTTTGTAACCATACTCCGAGACAATATCGAGTTTATGAAAATCGAGCAACTGCACTTTGCTGAGCTCTGTATCGAGAACAATTCCCCGACCCGGGAGAATATTGTATCCTGTTCGCGAGGTTACAAGATTCTCAAGCTGGCTCATCATATCACGCGTGTCGGGCAAAGGAGCATTCTTACTCACTACACTACCAACAATAATATCGGGGTTAAAATCGCGTTGCATTACATCTACGGGGAAATTATTGTAAATTCCTCCATCGTACATAAGTATGCTGTCCTTTTTAATGGGCTTGAATACAAACGGATAGCTCATTGAGGCACGCACTGCATCGCCAAGGTCGCCCTCACTGAAAATAAGTTGTTTTTTATTGTATATATCTGCAGCCACGCATCGGAACGGTACAAATAAGCTGTCGAATTTGTTGTTGCACACTGTTGAATACTGTGCAAAAGTCTGCATTACTCCCAAGCTCATAGGGTTGGGATTGATGAGATTTATTGTTGGTTTATATACGCGAAGCGAGTCTTTAACATCAAAGTTTATTCCAAGAAGTTCGGGTACCTCGTTGTTACGTCTGAAGTAGAACATATAATTGGCGTCCATTGTTCCTGTGTACCACTGTTTAAACTCTTTCGATGCAAGAATATCTTTCATTTCTTGTGGCGAGTAACCCATAGAATAGAGAGCAGCGACAATTGCTCCCATTGAGGTTCCTGCAACATAGTCGATGGGAATATTATTCTCTTCGAGAGCTTGAATAACCCCCACGTGTGCAAGTCCGCGTGCTCCTCCACCACTCATCACAAGACCCACTTTCTGTGCACAGACAAGCGAGGGGAGCATCAGTAACAGTGATATTATTATAAACAACTGCTTCATATTCGGTATTTTATTAACTTTATTGTTATTTAACCGCAAGGCACAGGTATCTGTTTCTGCGAGTGTATTTTTAAGCACCGGAAACAGCCGCCTTTTTATAACACTTTTACATATTTAATGGCAAATTTAATTTTTTGATGTGATATTTACTTTATTTATTGTTTTAAAAATTTCTAATATAAAGAAGCAACTTAAATTTTCAACATTTTTTTCGGATATTGAGCTGCTCGGCTTATGATTTTATGCGACAAGAGTGTATGTTCTCTTCTTTTTCTCGGTTACACATCCCGAAAAAACAATACACTCATTTTTTGTCCTATTAAGACAGTCGGGTTAAATACAAATATCGTCGAATATTCAGGTAACGAACGCCGCTTGTATTCGATAACGTAAAATAAAGAATTACACAACATTTTTAGGAAAACACCCTCAAAGTTTTTCATCCAAACTCTGAGGGTGTTTTAAACTATAAGACATTTAATCTTAAGTGGGTTAAATTCTATTATTTCACAAGTACCTTTTTGGTTACATTACCACTGCGTATTATATATATTCCCTTTTCGGGATTTTTAATGCTGCGTCCCTGAAGGTCGTATATCTGAATGCCCGAAATTTCATCGCCTGCAACTACAGCATCAATACCTGTTTGCAAGAGCGTTACATAAACAAACTCCGAGGGGGCGCTCGTCTTGTTGCCATCAACCGCCGACACTCTGATGCGATACATTGTGCTGCCTTCGAGCCCCGAGAATACATATTTTGTTGCGGCAACAGTTACAGTGCTTATCTCCTCGACAATATACTCCTTGCCATCTATTGTTTCGGTGGCTCCAATGCCTTCGGTCAGTTTATACAACTCAACGGTATATTTTGTAGCATCTTCTACCGCGTCCCACTGTGCAGTGAAGCCTTCATCCGTAATCTCGGTAATCTGAAGATTTGTGGGTGTTGCAGGCTGTGCCTTCATAAACGAGAACGATACGATGCCATTTTCATTTTTTATATTTGTAATGGGCTTGCTCATATAGCCACCCTTGAACACCGTTGCCGCAGGGGTCGATTCGTCGGTAAGCTCGGTATTATTTGTAATTCCCGGCCAAATATCACCTTTAAGGCCGTCTCTGTACTCCGATGTAGTCTCTGCATCGTAATATGTGGTAGTCTTACCATCGGCCGGGATTATGGTATAGCGCTGATGATTTTTATTTACATTTACTGTATTGTATCGCCAAGCACTCGACTCGTAATCGACGTGGGTAATGAGCAATCCTGTATTAAAAATATATCTGTCCCAACCCTCTTGCTGGCGATTCTCCAATATATAATACTCGTTATAATTGTTCTCGTTCATTATTTTGTATCCGTGTCCGCCGGCGGTAAGAGCCTCAAGGGTATAGTCGCCTTTTGTATCGAGTACGGGCAACTCGCGCCATCCCATAAAATCGCGTTCGTATGCACTGTAACCAACGGGAGCATACCCCTCGGCATTGTAGCAACCATAGTCCATTAAGTCCCAATAGTCCATACCAAAAGCAGCGGGGGTATTTTTTGTATCATAAAAATCGGGAAGACCCAAGCAATGCGAAAATTCGTGGCAGCACGAACCAATTCCGGTCAGGTTCACGCCGTAATACTCTTCATAGTCCTCACTAAGCGAAAGTTCACTACTACAAGCGTAACAGTCTATCTTTACACCATCGATAGTAATTGCGCCCTTCTGCGAAGATAGATACCATTGATGCGGCCAAATAGTCTCTTCGGCACCACCCGAGGCCTCGGAATATCCGGCATACAGACAATAAAGAAACTCAACCTCGCCATCGCCATCATTATCGAAGATAGAAAAATCCAGCTCACCGTCGAGTTTCAAACAAGCGTCAATTATCATCTGTTGGGGATTTTTATCCTCGCCCTTTAAATTATTGCCTCCATAGTAAGACATTGGCTTATCGAGAGTTACAATACTGCTCACTACAAAATTGGGAGTAAATTTACCATCTGATTGTGCAATGTAATAATCGCGCAAACTACCGGGGGTGGTTGCTATAAAAGGATTGGCAGGCCCTCTATAATTCTCGGTATTGAACAGGTCGTTTACATCGCTTTGCTCGTACGTAAACTCTGAATCAGAGAATTGAACAAGAATAACAGGTATATATATATCACCAAAAGGATTGATGGTGCGTGCACGACGAGGAGCGTCGTAACGCTGTGCACGTGTGGCTGCAATCTTAGACATTTTAACACCCAAGCCATTGTTGCGTATTGCGGCCACTTTAGAAGCCTCGGCC
>CAYYEL010000102.1:0-6526 GCA_964470845.1 uncultured Bacteroidaceae bacterium
TAACTTGTTTGTAATCAACTACTTACTTTCCGATGCAAAAATTCTTAAAAATATTCTGAAGTACCAATTCCGAGGACACCTCACCAACAATTTCGGATAGGTGTGTTATGCATAGACGTAAATCTTCGCTCACAAGGTCGCCGGGAAGCCCATCGTGCATTGCTTGTTGCACACGTTTTATATCATCGTGAGCGGCACGTAAAGCCTCGTAGTGTCGTACATTTGTTACTACTACAGCATCATCTGACACCTCGGGCAGAGCCGCTGAGTTTAGCAGAAAATCGTACAATTTATCCATATTTGTACCTAATTTTGCCGATATTGCCCACATATTTTGTGCACTCCACTCTACCCCACTGCCAAATTCTTCAATTAGCATTTGTGCTTCGTGCATAGCGTTTGTAATTGTCATTGCATCCACTACGTCGCATTTATTTATTAGCAACGCCATTTTTTTGTTTTTACACAGCGGCAACAGTCGTTGTGCGGTTGTTTTTATATTCTCGCGGCTCATCATCGGGTCAATTACCCATAGTGCTATATTTGATTTTTGCAGTTGCTCCAAAGTTCGCTCGATGCCTATCTGCTCGACGAGGTCTGTTGTACGACGCACCCCGGCTGTGTCAATGAATCGGAAAGCAGTGCCGCCGATGCTTATTACGCCTTCGATGGTGTCGCGTGTTGTTCCGCAAATATCGCTGACGATGGCACGTTCCTCATTCAGCAGTGCATTGAGCAGAGTACTTTTTCCTGTGTTTGTCTCGCCTACTATTGCAACCGGAACACCCATTTTCACAGCGTTACCCACTGCAAATGAATCGGTCAGTTTGGATATTTCTGTTTCTATTTTGCGACAAAGGGCGAGCAGATGTGTACGGTCGGCAAATGTTACATCCTCTTCGCTAAAATCGAGTTCGAGTTCCATTAGTGTGGTCAGATGCAGCAGTTGGTCGCGCAGTGCCGATAGTTGACGGCTGAACCCGCCCTTTAGTTGATTGAGCGCCAGACGATGACTTGCACGTGAGCCCGAGGCTATCAGGTCGGCAACAGCTTCGGCACGGCTTAAGTCCATTTTCCCGGCGAGGAATGCACGCATCGTAAACTCGCCCGGCTCGGCTTGTCGGGCACCATGCTCTATCAAGTTTATCAGCAGTTCACGTGTTATGTAAGGTGATGCGTGGCAACTAATCTCCACTGTATCTTCGCCCGTGTAGCTGTGTGGGCCACGCATAATGGTCAACAGTACCTCGTCGAGCACGTGTCCCTGCACGTCGTAAATATCGCCGAACACCACCGTGTGGCTGCGACGCTCGACAAGAGGCTTGCCCGAGCGAGGAGTAAAAACCAAGGCGGCGATGCCGACAGCATCGCTACCCGAAATTCTAACCACGCTCAGTGCCCCACCCTGCGCGGTGGCAAGAGCGCATATTGTATCACTGTTTTTCATCTGAAAAATCTATCTTTTATCGAAGCTCTATTTTGATTTGTGCTATCTGTTTCTTCAAATTCTATCGAGCACGGTTTGTATAAGCTCGTGCATTCTTGCATCATAGTCAACAGTGGCTTGCTTGGCTACACGATGGGCAATTACAAGGCACACTGTTGTTGCCTGATGCCCCATAAGGCGTGCAAGACCGGCAAGCGCCGAGCTCTCCATCTCGAAATTGGTGATGCGCCAACCATTATACTCGAACGACACGACAAGCTCATTCTGTCGGGGGAAGGCAAGCGGCACACGCAGTTGACGTCCTTGCGGCCCGAAAAAACCTCCGCACGATATTGTTACTCCACGCACCATATCATTCTGTGCGATGCGCTCCATCAGAGAGGCGTCGCAATCTATTGTATAGGGTGCACACAGTTGGGGCGACCATTCGAGATGCTTGGTGAGTGCCTCCTCAAATGCAAGGTCGCACACCTCGTTGCGTCCGGCATAGAAATTGAGCAGGCCGTCGAAGCCCACCGATTTTGCCGAGCATATAAACGAGCCTGTGGGTGTAAACTCCTGCAATCCACCGCAAGTACCTATGCGCACAAGTTGCAGACGGCGCAGCACGTCTTTCTCGCGACGTATCTCAAAGTCGATATTGGCAAGGGCGTCAAGCTCGTTCATAACAATATCAATATTGTCGCAGCCTATTCCCGTGCCCACCACGGTTATTCGTTTGCCTTTGTAGCTTCCGGTTATTGTACGGAATTCTCGTGCGCTTATATCGCACTCGCGGCTATCGAAATACTCGGCTACCTTGGGCACACGATTGGGGTCGCCTACAAGAATTACCTTATCGGCAAGCTGTTCGGGCTTCACTCCTAAATGGTAGATGGCGCCGTTGGGCTCTATCAACAGCTCTGATGGCGGAAAATATCGTTTCATAATTCAGTTATTTTATTGTTTGAAAAAGAAACAAATAATACGGGGCAACTGTTGCGACGTTATTGTTTGTTCAGAGGATGTTTAATTTTTACTAACAGAGACTTACTCATTGAGCAGTGGGTCAACGGTTGAGCCTCTCTAATTCGAGGCGGCGTATCTCTTTTTCCATTTTGCTCAGGCGCAGTGCATCGCCCTCAGTGCTTCTTTCGAGTGCAAGAATCTCGGCCGTCATTTGTTGTTTGGAAGCTGTGTTTGCGTTGGCATAGTTGCTGCGGAGGCCATCGAGTTTTTTCTGTTGCTTACGTAATTTTGTACTCTCTTCCTGCCACTTTACAAACATTGTACGTGCCTCTTTGCTTTTGAATTGTTCGAGTGTGGTGTAATCGGTTGCATCGTCAATGACAAAAAGAAAATCGCCCTTGCTTGCACCGTCAGAGGTATCGTCGAACTGAAGCATTGCATATTGTTGGCGGGCTTTTCGGACAGCCTCGGGGTCGGTCTGTGTATCCTTTATCGAAAACAGATGCGAGAGCGAGAGTATTTCATTGTAGTCCATTGTCTCGGCATTGTATGTGTGTCTTACCTCGTTTGGAATAAATATGTAGATACATACTTTATCCTCGGGCATACGACGGTCGGTTGCGAACCATCCTATATTGGCAATCTCGTTTACTGCCATCATATAGTCGTTGGCCTCGGAGTTAAAGGGCATTCCCAAATTTGTTGGTTTCAAGAATCGTCTATTTTCACTGTCGTAACGTGTTACGAAAATATCGTATCCTCCTAACGACTCATCGCCATCGCTTGAGAAATAGAATGTTATTCCATCGGCCGACATAAAGGGGTAATTGTCGTTTCCACCTGTCTCGATACCTCGCAAGAGCTTTGGACCGCCCCACTCCTCGCCGGTCTTTGTCGCACCAAATAGTTTCAGATAAGAGACGCCATCGGCATCGACCCTCTGAGGATAGTACATATCTGTGCCGCGCTCGGTGAGCGATAGCACGCCCTCAAGCGATGGATTGCTAAAGTAGTCGGACACGTAGCGCAACACTCCGACGTCGCTACCCATACGATAGGCTTGTAAGAAATTCTTTTTATCGACAATTATGCTGTCTATTATGCAAACGCGCTCGGTTGAACGCATCATACGCAGTAGCGCTTCGAGTTTCTCTATCTGTGTGTGGGCGTGCAGTAGTTTATCTTCGTCTTTACCAATCTCCATATACTCTTCGTAGCTTGTGAGAGCCTCATTGTATCGGAGTGCATCTTTATAGAAGCGTCCCAAATAATATGAGGCATTAAGCACACGACGCTTGGCTGCCATCTGCAACCGCTCTTCAATGTTGCAAGATGTATCGGATGTTTCGTAACAACAAGCTGCGTACCAATAGTTATACTCGGCGCTGTTGGGTGCACCTTTAAGCAATTTCTCTAAGATAGGCTTAGCCTCTTCAAATTTTCCTTCTTGAAACAGTTTGCGTGCGTTGGCCTTGGTATTTTGCGCCAATATTCCTATGCTCCAGAATGATAAGAACAGTATGATGAGAATATTTTTCATTGCTTTTGAATTTTCAAACAGTTAAAGTTTATGCACACTGCTACGTTAACTATCGAATAGTATAAAAAAAATCACGTAGCTTGTTTTTCTCCTTTAAGGGCAAATATAACAACATTGGGCGACACAATCCTATTTTTAACTTATTTTTTCTCTATTTTTGCTTTAAACAGCGAAAATAATTGGCACTCGCTGTAAAATATTCAAGCCGAGCTTGATATTATTTCGCTCGTTGTTGCTATTTTTGCTTTAAACAGCGAAAATAATTGGCACTCGCTGTGAAATATTCAAGCCAAGCTTGATATTATTTCGCTCGTTGTTGCTATTTTTGCAAACTCTTTTTAGAATAAGACGAGAAGAATCTATGCCCAAGCCCACAGAAAAAGACACACTGCTGAAACAGATACGCACCCGCTTCAACAAGGCAAGCAAAGAGTATGCCCTGCTGCAAGATGGCGATAACATACTCATAGGGCTATCGGGAGGCAAAGACTCTCTGATGCTGCTGCAACTGCTATCCGAGCGCAGCCGTATCTACAAGCCAAGCATCAAGATAAAAGCGGCGCACGTGCAGATGTCCAATATCCCTTATAAAAGCAATCTCGACTTTCTACAAAAATTCTGCGACGAGCTTCAAGTAGAGCTCATAGTGGCATCCACCGGATTCGACGCATCGACCGACACACGAAAATCGCCCTGCTTCCTCTGTTCGTGGAATCGCCGCAAAGCACTCTTTACAATAGCACAAGAGAGAGGATGCAACAAAATTGCATTAGGGCACAATATGGACGATTTTATAGAGACGATGCTGATGAACATAACCTTTCAAGGAGCATTCAGCGCAATGGCCCCACTGATGCAGATGCGTAAATTCCCCATAAGCGTCATTCGCCCACTGTGCCTTGTAAACGAAAACGACATTGCCCGATACGCACAATTGGCACAATATCCGCCACAAACAAAAAATTGCCCCTACGAGCGCAGCAGCAACCGACAACAGATGAAAGAGTTGCTTGCGCAACTGGAGCAACTAAACCCCGAAGCCCGATACAACCTATGGGGCTCGATGAGCAACATACAGAGCGAGCTTCTACCCCCACGCACGACAAAAGAACAAAAAACAGAATAAAATGAGCAAAGCAATTCTTACACTGACATTCCTTGTCATCTCGAACACATTTATGACCCTTGCTTGGTATGGCAACCTCAAGCTGCAAGAGATGAAGATTATCTCTTCAAACACCCCACTCTATCTGATAATCCTACTCAGTTGGGGCATTGCACTATTAGAGTACTCGTTTCTTATCCCGGCCAACCGCATCGGTTCCGAGATTAACGGCGGCCCATTCTCACTTGTTCAGTTGAAAGTGATACAAGAGGTTGTTTCGTGCATTATTTTCGGAGTAATTGTCTCGGTACTTTTCAAGGGCGAAAGCCTTCATTGGAATCACATTGTAGCGTTCCTGCTGCTGATATTGGCTGTATATTTTGTGTTTATGAAGTGATTAGGATACAGACAATAACATTTGCGAGAAAATCTTGCGATGGGCCGATTCTATAAGCAGCTGTTTTTAATTTAATATCGTTAGTTTTTTATAGAGAAAGAATAGGATGTTTGTTCCTCTTGCGAGGGCACAAAGTGCCGAGTAAACGAGTGCGAGACACTGTTGTCGGAATCAAGTAACCGAAAAATTTTTCTATCGCGCAACAATTAAGCACTATATGTTGCCTACCACAAAAGGTTATCCCTTAAATAGGCACAAAAAAACAATTGGATAGGCTTTTCTTAGAAAAAGCCTATCCAATTGTTTTTATCCAAGAATCTTGCTTATTTAATAAAAACCTTGCGTCCGTTTACAATGTAGATACCCTTAACAGGATTCTCTACGCGGCGGCCGCTGAGGTCGTAGTAAACGACAGAGGAATCCTCGCTTACCTCTATTTGATTGATGTTTGTTGCAGCCTCCACAACTATATTCATAAACTCTTTCTAACCGTCTGTTGCAGCGTATGCAGCCTTTGCACCGGCGGGTACATAAAGGGTGCAATTTGTCTTATTTACATCATAGAAAGCATCCTCTCCGGGTACAAAAAGTTTATCGGCAGGAATGTACGAGGTAACGCTTGTAAGGCCGGTGCAATAATCGAATGCATAATATCCGATACATATCACACTCTCGGGAATTACAACGCCTGTAAGGTCGATGCAACCTTCGAATGCCCTATCAAAAATCTCCATCACTCTGTATGCTTCTCCATTATAAGTTACAGCGTCTGGAATAGTAACTGTGCCAGAGTATTCGTTACCACCTCTTGTTACAGCTGCTATATCCCTTCCTTCACTGGGTCGGAGTATGTAGTAAATACCATCCACCTCAAAATCTTGAGCGCTTGCCACTGTTGAGCAAAGCAGCAACAGTGCTGCCATTAGTTTCTTTAAGTAATTTTGTTTCATAAAGTTATAGATTAACTGTTTAAAAACAGAAAAATATGTGCCTTAATGCTAGCAGTAATAAATTACATAATATAGAAATTGCGTAGTTCCCAATATATGGTATGAAAATATAAAAGCAGTATTCAAGATAAATCCATAA
>CAYYEL010000103.1:0-6475 GCA_964470845.1 uncultured Bacteroidaceae bacterium
CCTTATGCGTCTGAAGAAAGGTGTTGACCGTCGTGGCGCAGGCTTTGCCGAGAAATTAACATATAATTTTCCCGCAAACCATCCTGCTCTTATTCTCCCTATTCCTAAAAAGATAATGCAAGACAACCCCCTTATTGGCGAGAACAATCCTACGGCTGTACCATACGTTAGACCTTCGTACTATTTCGAAAGTCCGCAATCTTCTCATAGGCTCAAAAAGCAAGACCGCCTCTCAGAAGTCAAAGTAGTAGTTAAACGTAAGTTACGTTCGATTAGCGAAGACATTTCTATACTTTTTGAAACAAACGATAATAATGTTATTAAATTAGCAGATAATATTGCTCACTTTGATGAAAACAGCGAAAATGCAGTTGTTACAATAACTATAGATGATAAAAATTTAAAATTTGATAAGGAATACAAAGCCTCTCTTAAGATAGATTTTCCAGAAGAGAATAATTTAACTTCAGACAGAACGACCTATGAGCTCACAATTGTTAGAACCTTCGAGTACAACTGGGTTGTTGCAGGTAGCGGTATCTACGCATCAAGCCTCACAGGCAGCAAGTACCAAGTTCAGTTCGAGATGGCCGAGGGTTACGAGGGCGGTTACTACTGCCGTGTAGCTCCCTACAAGGCAGGATACTACATCCCCTTCTACCTCGATGAGAACGGTAACGCAAATTCTATACCCGCAGGAGACTACAATATCGGTTTGACATCTGGTGGTTCGGTCGTTTCTCTTTACTTCAACCCCAGTGACGATATATACGCAGCTGTTGGTACAGTTTGTAGTTTCGAGAATGAGGACAACACCTTTACAATTACAGCTCTCTACAATTTGGGAGGAAGTCCCAGCTGGTATTGCGATGATAAATTTGAGTGGACCGAGGGTTGGCCCGCATCTAAAACTGCAATTAGAAGAATTATTGACGATGAGGATGTATTGATAGAATTAAGCAATAAGGAGAATATTTACTACGACCTCAGTGGCCGCCGCGTGGAGAATCCCACCCGTGGAATTTATATTCTTGGTGGTAAAAAGGTATTTGTAAAATAAGAATCCACACAATTTTCTTCATCTGATTATTCTGTAAACATCAGGTGAAACAGACAAAAAACCGACTGCTACCCTTTCAAGAGGTAAGCAGTCGGTTTTTTATACTTTCTTGCAGTGTGTTTTTATGATACAATATACTGCGCAGCTTTTTAAACTACCAAATACAATTATCCCTATCTAAAAATTTTGTTTGGATATTCAATCATTTCCAAAAGACGCCGGGCAATCTTTTCCCAATCAAAGGCCTCATTTGTCATAACAACAGCCTCCTCAAAATTTATATCGTCAAAATAGATAAGGGATTTAACCGGCATCAGCACATTTGCATTAGGATATTTTGCCAAGTAGAATTGCAGCATCTCGTTTAACGAATATAATGTTGACAAGGTTGCAATATCTATAAAATCTTTTATTCGTGTACCATTGTGCGAAATTGCATCCAATTTCATTGCAATAATATCGGGAATACTTTCCAATCGAACACCGTCAATATTATCGGGTGTCTCAATGTGTGGGTAGTTGAAGCGTATGCAATCAATCATTATGCCATCGATGAAGCCTTTCAATGTTTGTCCACGTTCAAAAGCCACTTTCATCGCATACTTTTCCACGAGCATCTCTCGCAACTCTACAATATCAAATTCCTCTTTCGTAAAAAAGTCGAGATCAATGCTCTTTCTGTGCCCGAGACGAAGTGCAAGTGCTGTGCCACCAACAAGATTGAATGATGACATAAGAGGTTCATTCTGCAACTTTCTCAGAAGTTCCAATGTCCTCGGCTCGACTGTCTGTGTCTGCAACATTTTAGTTCCTCTTTTTTAAGTTTAAAAGCCAAACAAGCAAAGTTAATGTCCATTGGACTTAAATACGGAATAGTTTTTATTGTTTCACGGAATCCATCTATCCCGCCATATAAGTCAAATGCTGCATAGTAATCCTCGGGGCAACCAAGCTCAAGCACGCGCTGTACCACCAGAGTACGCGAGGCCTGCCAATCAAAATCCTGCAAGTCGTATTCCCATAGCAATGCAGGATTAAGATTGTAGCCACCTTGTGTATAATTGTCAAATATTACCATATAGCATAATCTATTTGGAACAAAATAGTGCAAATGAGCAAAAATCAGAGTAAACTTTGATTCTCACAGTGAGTGCAACCTATTTTCGTTTGTTTACTGAACAAAGGTAGCACATTATTCTGTAAACATCCAAAGAAACAGACAAAAAATCCGACTGCCACCCTTTCAAGAGGTAAGCAGTCGGATTTTACACTTTCTTGCAGTGTGTGTTTATGATGCAAGAATCTCTTGTGCACGAACAGCGTCGCGGTCGAGGGGTTTATCGTCCTTAATGGCTTTTGTAAAGGGGATATACACTACCTCGTTGTTGCGAGAGCCAATCATTACATTGCGCTGGCCTTCGAGCAGTGCGTCGATGGCTGCAACGCCCAAACGGCTGGCAAGGATGCGGTCGTTGGCTGTGGGGCTGCCACCGCGCTGCAAATATCCGAGGATTGAGACGCGCACGTCGAGCTCGGGGAAGCGCTCGCGCATACCCTCGGCTACTTCCATAATGTTGTAGTCTTTCTCGCGGCCCTCGGCAAAGAGTACGATGCTGCTGCTCTTTGTGCGGCGCAGACCGTTGGCTATGAATTTGTTTATTGTCTCGAATTCGGGGTCAATCTCGGGCAGCACGCAAGCCTCGGCTCCTGTTGCGATTGTTCCGTTGAGGGCGAGGAAGCCTGCGTCGCGTCCCATTACCTCGACGATGAAAAGGCGTTCGTGCGACGAGGCTGTGTCGCGTATCTTATCGACGCACTCCATAATGGTGTTAAGGGCTGTGTCGTAGCCTATTGTTACGTCTGTTCCGTAAAGGTCGTTGTCGATTGTTCCGGGCAGTGCTATACAGGGTATATCATATTCGCGTGCAAGGTTGTAGGCGCCTGTTATCGAGCCGTCGCCGCCGATAACCACAAGAGCATCAATCTCTTGCTGCTTGAGCATCTCGTAGGCCTGTGCGCGTCCCTCCTCGGTTTTAAACTCGGGGCAGCGGCTGGTCTTGAGGATTGTTCCTCCGCGCTGTATAATGTTGCTTACATCCTCGGTCTTAAATTCTTTAATCTCGCCTGTCATAAGTCCTTTATAACCGCGGTAGATTCCTTTCACGCGTATGCCGTGATAGATACAGGCGCGGGTTACGGCGCGGATGGCTGCGTTCATTCCGGGTGCGTCGCCTCCTGAGGTGAGCACGCCCACACAATTGATTCTGTTCTTCATATTGTCTTGTTTTTATAGTTTAGTATTGCTTTCTTACAATCCTCCATCAGCCACTTTGGGGTGGATGTTGCACCACATATTCCTATGCTGCTGACATTGTCGGTGAGTGATAGGTCGATTTCGAGCGGGCCTTCGATGTGGTGCGAATTTGGATTCATCCGGCGGCACTCGTCGTACAGGATTTTTCCGTTGGAGCTTTTGCGTCCGCTGACAAAGAATATCAACTGATGCGACTTTGCAAACTCGCCTATTCCTGTCATACGGTTGGCCACGCGACGGCACACTGTATCGACAAATTCTATTTTGTGCTGCGGTGCGACGTGCTCTTTTACGGCCTCGACTATCTGTTTATAGCCCTCAAGCGATTTTGTTGTCTGCGAGTAGATGTAGGTATCTTTGTCGGTGGCCACACGCTGCATCTGCGAGGTATCTTCAATTACTATTGCTTCGCCACGCGTCTGTCCGACAAGCCCTAATACCTCGGCGTGGCCTGCTTGTCCGTATATTATTATCTGACGGTTGTCGGCTGCACTCTCGGCCCATTTTTTGTGTATGCGCTGTTGCAGTTTCAGCACCACGGGACAGGTTGCATCAATCAGATGCAGATTGTTGCGTCGTGCAATTTCGTAGGTCTCGGGTGGCTCGCCATGGGCACGCAGAAGCACCTTGGCATCGTGCAGCGTGGCGAATGTTGCGTGGTCTATTGTAATGAGCCCTAAGCGTTTGAGGCGTTCGCACTCCTTGCCGTTGTGCACAATATCGCCCAAGCAATAGAGCGTCTCGCCCTTGCTTAGCTCCTCCTCGGCTTTTTGTATGGCGGTGGTTACTCCGAAGCAGAATCCCGACTGTTCGTCAATCTCTATTTTCAGCATCTTATCCATTTATAATCTCGTTGAAACGCTCTATGAGCCACTGCTCCTGCTCGTCGCGTGTCATATTACTGTTGTCGAGCAACAGAGCATCGTCGGCCTTGCGCAGAGGGCTCACCTCGCGTGTCTGGTCGATGTGGTCGCGCTGCTGCACATTCTCAAGAATTTCGGCATAGTCAGCACTGTCGCCGCGAGCTATTATCTCGTCGTAACGACGCTGTGCACGCACCTCGGCCGAGGCTGTTACAAAAATCTTCATCTCGGCGTCGGGAAAGACTGTTGTGCCAATGTCGCGTCCGTCCATCACAATGCCCTTGGCCTGTCCCATACGACGTTGTTGCTCAATCATATCTGTACGCACAAAATCGAGTGCGGCAACCTTGCTTACTATGCGTGAGACCTCTAACGAACGAATCTCTTTCTCGACATTCTGTCCGTTGAGCAGCGTTACCGAGTTTTTTGTAACCGGGTCGGCCTCAAAGGTTATACTAATCTCGCCCATCCTTTGACGCAGAGCCTCGATGTTAATTTCGCCATTAACAAAAAGGCCTTGCTGTAAACAGAAGAGCGAGACGGCGCGATACATTGCACCACTGTCGAAATAGAGGTAACCGATGTTACGGGCCAATGACTTGGCCATTGTGCTTTTTCCACACGACGAGAATCCGTCAATTGCTATTATTATCTTTTTCATAGTCGATATTTACTTATTATTACAGTGTGTATGAAGCAGCGAACATAAGCGAGCCCGATGAAACGTGCAGCTTGCTGTACGACACTCCTATCTTGAATTTCTTTAATGTAAGGCCTGCTCCGAGGCTCAGTCCGTCCCATTTTGTACCCTCGGCCGAAAGTTCCTCGGCAATTCGGTAATTATAGCCCAATGAGGCGTAGAAATTACTGCCAATGAGTATGTCGGCTCCGAATATTGCGTGCTTCAGCAGAATATCGCCCACCCCATCCTCGCTGCCGTCGGGATTGTAAAAATCGTCCTTGCTCCATTTGTGCAGATTAACGAGCGTCAACGATAGGCGCAAAGGAGCGTGTGCCAAGCGTTTGGTCAGTCCCAATTGCAGGTCGAAAGGCATACTCTCGTGTTTATCCTCAAAGGCCTTGACCTGTCCGCCTAAATTGCGCATCACAAATGAGGCCGAAAATTCGCTATCGGGATTATAGTAGTTAAGTCCTAAATCGACCCCGAGGGCCACCGAGGTGTAACTCTCATATTTTGAATAGATAAATTTGCCCGTAACACCGCCACTCCAACTCTCGCTCAACAGATAATTATAGAGAAAAGAGAGCTCAATATCCTTGGCACTGAAACTACCGGTCGAGACATTATCGGCTGTGTAACCGTCGAAAGAGCCATAGTCTATATAGCGTGCTGCAAGGGCCGCCGCCGACCTTTCGCCGAACATACGACTAAATGCCGCACCGGCAACCTTACTATCACTCATATACGACATATAGCTGAGGCTCAAAGTCTTATCCGAGACATTGGCAAGCAGAGCGGGATTGTGCATCGCAAGCATAATATCATCGTCGGGAAGCGAGATGTTGCCGCCTCCCAGTGCTGCGGCGTGCGACGAATAGGGCAACCGCAGAATATTGAATGCAGTGCCACCATCCTGAGCCAAAAGAGTAATTGGCGCAAGCAACAGCAACATAATTATAATTCTTCTAATTGACATAAATCTTACCTCTTATGCTTCGCTCGGGCGAAGATAATGATTTTTTCTTTATCTAACTACGAAAAGAGCTACCTAATTACCAAGAAATAAAAGTATCGGTGCTCGCCGTGAAAGAAAAACGTAAAAGCCCTCTTTATAGTGTGTCAAAGGCACAAAATATTATCAATGTACTAAAAAAAGAGAAAATTAGTATCAAGCATTGAAAAATATTGTTTATTTTTGCCGAACAAACCGATAAATTATTAAAAAATTCAAATAAGAAGCTGTTTGAATTTATATCGCCAATTTTTTATAGAGACAAAGATAATGCCAACGAGCAAAACGCAAGTTTACTTGCAGGTTTTAAGCGAGTGCAGCTTATCTTATCGGAAGAAAAAATAGGATGTTTTATTATTTTTTTGAGGGAGCGTAGTCGGCCTCAAGTAACCGAGAAAAAGAAGAAAACAAACATTTTTGAATATAAAAAAATGGCGAAACATACGGCTTCTATAAGAAAATATTTTTTATAAATTCAAACAGCTTCTAAAAATGAGCAAAGAGAAAAACAGCCTCATCGAGGTAAAGAAAAGCCCCGAAGCCA
>CAYYEL010000104.1:0-6314 GCA_964470845.1 uncultured Bacteroidaceae bacterium
TCGATGGAGGTCACCAACGAGGTGTTCGAGAGCAAACGCTCGGTGGTGTTTCGTGGATCGACAGAGGCAAAATTCCCGATGCAATAATAGGCGACGGCGACTCTCTTGCCCCCGAGTACCGCGAAAAATACCCACATTTGCTGCACCACATAACCGAGCAACAGAGTAACGACCAGACAAAAGCCCTTCGTTTCTTACTCTCGCAGGGCCGCCGCAACATTGCCATTGTGGGTGCAACAGGCAAGCGCGAAGATCACACGTTGGGCAATCTGAGCCTGCTCATCGAATATGCCCGCGCAGGAGCAAACGTGCGCACATACACCGACTATGGAGTATTTATCCCCTGCAACGGATGCTGCACAATTGACACACACCCTGCGCAACAAATATCCATCTTCAATTTCACCGCCCAAAATTTCAGTAGCGAGGGGTTGCGCTACCCCATTTTCGACTTCTGCAACTGGTGGCAAGGAACACTTAACGAAGCGACAGGCAATGCTGTTACCATAAACGCCACGGGCGAATATCTGCTGTTCGTCAACTACAAGTAATTCCACCAATTTTAATCGCCCTACAAAATTTTGTAGGGCGATTAAAATATATCCGCTTCTCATTCGTTAATCAATGTTAAAAAAGAAGGTAAAAATTACCTAATTACAATGATAAGCCACAATTGTTCCATTAAATTCGCAGTAGGTAGTAAAAAGTGATATTTTCACAACAATAAACAGAATTAACGATATTTCGGAGATTATTGGATTGGGAAGAATATTTTAAACAAATAAAAAGTTAACAATTATGAAAAAGAGTGCACTGTTTATAATTCTATCACTACTGTTACTATCTTGTTCAACAATTCGCCGGCACAGGTACGAGAAACTATTCTCTAAAGAGAGTAATTACGACGTTAGCGGGATATCACCATCGCCATTCGCTGGCAGATGGCATTGGATGTTAAACAATGAATATCACGTTTTTACAATTGATATTACCGAGGAAAACGACTCATACTTATAGCAATGGGAGGAGTTTTTTATGGAGGACTAAGGCTTGATGGGGTTGAGCTTGATGAAGCAGATGATGTAATCCCCGACCTTGTGACACCTGTACCAAAAAGCGGGAATACAATAAATACAAAAATATCGGCGCTAAGAATGTTTTATTATGAACCAAAGCCCGAGGATTATTACACATACAATAACATCTGTTTCAGACTACTCGATAGCAACACACTAATTTACAAGGTAGAAGGGAACAGAAGGCATATTCCCGACAGTGCTGTACTTATCAAAGATTTGACCGACGAACCAAGTAAATTCTCAAAAGAAAGGTACAATCCCATAGTAGATTTTGAAAATTGGAAAGAAATTCTTGAACAGTAAAAAGTTAACCATTATGAAAAAGGGTGCACTGTTTTATAAATAATTCAAAGCGCCCTAACACTACGTGTACGGAACGACTCACGCGCCTTCCTTACATAAAGCCTTATAACATCATCGGGTAGAGACGACGTCTGCACATAAGCACGCGTTGCATCGGGAAATTTCGCAAGCGCCGTTGCCAACAACCACGCAACACCCATACGCACATAGTAAGGCGAAGCACCCTGCGCCGTTCCCTGCTGCGGACGTTCGGGGCGTCCTTTTACACTCTTGTACTGCGATTGTATTGTTGTAAAATCAATCTTTTCTATTCTCCGGAACACCTTTCCTATCCACTCGTTGTCTATAAAATAGCACATTGCAGCAACAATTGCAAAGCGCACCTCAAATTCGCGCCGCGATGCAAACCACCTTTGCAGAAAATCCCACAACCTTACCCTATCGGCACGTTGCATCCACTTTGCATTAGCACAAAAAGCATCGCACACAGCCCAATTATCGAGCACCGGTATATAATGCTCAAGCATCGCCAAACGTCTCTCAAGCGGACATTTCTCAAGGTTAATCAAAAAGCCCCATACAACGGTTTCTTCATATACAAGAGCCTCGGGGAGCGCCCGCTCGAAACGCTCAATATAACACGCACCACCCTCACGCGAGAGAGTTTTTGCCATCATTTTCATCTGCGGAGTGTGCAACCCCAGCACTCGACGCTGCGGCAAGGCGTTGAGCACCCTTAAATGCCCCTCGCGGTAACGCTCATCCGTCAGAAAGCGTTCACTAACATATTGTGTCAAAATATCTTCAATCATTTTTCACACTCTGTAAATGCCACATATTATGCCCTAAAAAGGTTGTAGGATTAACGCGTCTGAATCCCAGCGACGAGTAAAGAGCCTCGGCCGAGGGGTTATCAACATCCACCAAAAGCCCTACACGCTTGAATCCCGCATCAAAAGCACGCCCACGCATACTCTGCAACAGTTTCGTACCCACGCCGCATCCCCGATACTGCGGAAGCACCGCAAGCGAATCGAGATAAAACTCGCCGGCGGTTGTTTCATCCTCAATATCAATGGGCCGACCCGTTTTTTCCACAATCAATGCTTGCAGCGGAGCACGGAGCTCGTGCAAGCGTGCTCCGTCGTATCCCACAATAGCACCGGCCGTCCTACCGTCAACCTCGGCAACAAGAGCGTTACAATAGCTGTACTGCGCATCACAACGAGCCGCCAACTTTACAAAAATATCGTACAAGGGGTGCTTTTCGTCGTAATTTAAGGCCATACACACAACAAGACCCAAAAACGGCGCATCATCGGGCACTGCCTCTCTTATAATAATATCACTGTTTTTCATCACCTGAAAATTATTCATTGTCTGTAAAATGAGAAAAAGTATCGCTGCTTAATTGAAGTTTTTGTCCCGTTATCGGATGCTCGAAAGAGATACTCGATGCGTGCAGCATCAGACGCCCCTCGGGCGAGCCGTAAAGCTCATCACCTACAATGGGAGCATCAAGACCGCGAACGTGCGCACAGTGCACACGCAGTTGGTGAGTGCGCCCCGTAACAGGCTGCAATAACACAACAGCACACTGCCGCCCATTGTATTGCAATGTCGAAACTACGCGATACAGCGTTACCGCTTCCTTGCCACACACGCTATCTACCATCTGACGTGGACGATTCATATAATCGGGCGAAAGGGGAAGAGAAATTTCTCCCTCACGTTTTTCAGGGACAGCCGACAGCAACGCCGTATAGCATTTTTGCACCATACGACGAGCAAAAAGCAATTGCAAAGCCTTTAGAGTTTCGACGCCCTTTGCTGCTACCAACAGCCCCGAGGTTGACATATCCAATCGGTGTGCCACAAAAACATCATCTCTGCCAAAATGACAGACCAACCACTCTTGCACCGAGCGTCCACCAACCTTGCCCGGCACCGAGAGCATTCCCGAGGGCTTATCGACCACAACAATCCAATCATCCTCGTACAAAATTGGAATATCGGTAAAGCGCTCACCGGCATTTTCCAATGACGACTTCTCGACCTCTAACCCTGCAAGCATAAAACCAAGTATAGGCTCGCATTTTCCTTTACACGAGCCATAGAAGCACCCCTCGCGTCGAAGCTCGCCTACCGGCGAAGCACCCAACCAAAATTCGGCCATACAAAGGGGCTTCAAGCCCTTCTCATAAGCATATTGCAATAATTTAGGAGCGGCACACTCCCCTGCTCCAGCAGGCGGGATAGAGCCCCGCGTATCCTTGAATATTCTTAACAAAGAGCGCTTCTCGCCCAAAGCGTTGAGCATCTGAAAATTCTCGAACAGCCACTCTTGCAACGCTGCCGAACGCCGTTTACGTTCATCCTTTAGCCTGTCGAGTACTTTGTTGCAAGCCTCAAAGGCTGCCTCGGCAGCCGAGATTCTGTCGCTCCACATTTTTGTGCGACGCCTAAGCTCGGCCTTACGGAAGCGGCTCTCGTCCAGCAGACGAGCCTCGTCCTCGGGCGTGAGAGCCTCCTTGCACCGCATCTTATCGCGCTGAATCTTTGCCATCCTGTTATCCTCGCGCATTGCCGATAGCTCGGCCTCGGCCTGCCGACGACAATTGTCTGCATTGGCGCAAGCCTCTTTATACTCGGCACTTGCACAAAAAGTTGCTACGCGGGAGTTTATTTTTGTAATTTCCTCCTCTTCGCGTTTAAAATATCCATCGGGAGTTTGAAAATCGAATATAGGCGGCACAAATCCCCGTTGCTTGTTGCTTCCGCCTAAAAGGCCGGAAAAAGCCGCAAGATAGCCTATCTGCCCCTTATTGTTGCGCACCACAAGCACACCGAACATTTTACCCTCGGCAACCTCGGCCGCAAGCTGCCGGCAACCGGCAATATATGCCTTAACCTCATCGGCCGCCAACACAGAGAGCCGATGAGGTTTATAGTGAAAAGGGTTATTGAACCGTACAGGAGGCTCAATTCCCTCAATATTTACCCTAAAAGAGTGAAAAAGCTCCATCAATTATTATATAAAATATCTCTATCCTTGTCGAAGCCCCCCTCAAATTCGTTATCTTCGATTGTTACGTTCACAACCTTCTCGAACAAGAAACGATGATTATTCCAATGGAACGGCTCAAAATCCTTATTCTGAACAATTCTGTTACCACGGAACACAAGGCCGTCGAGCGACTTTGCATAGACAATGGGGGCGTCGAATGTTTCAAATGTATTATCCTCAATTACAACACCTTTTCCGTTGCCTCCGTGGAAATATTTTGTCTGCGATGCAAGGTCGGGAATTTCGGGGTAAATAGAAATTACACCGTTTGTAAATTGGAACATATTGGTGAGAGCATTCACAAAGTGGTTCTTGCGGATTACAACGTCGCGACAAGCACCCGTCTCGAACCATCCGTTACAATCGCCACACAAGAGGATGGCTGTACCCGATGTGTGGTCGAAGAGATTATTCTCAATAATTGTCTGTTTAGGAGTGCTGAAAAGCGTTCCACGAGCTCTATTATTGCGTATTATGTTGTCCGAGAAGAGAACCTCGGGAGTCCATTCAAGATTTTCAATGCCGTAGTTACCATTTGCAATATCCTGTGGCAATGCCTTCTCAAATTTTATCTTAAACTCTTTGCATCCCGCAAGTTGCTGCTTGTCATAGGGCGTAATCTCTACCACCTTGTTCCCTTCGGTAATTTCCATCACATTAGAGCGTACAAACTGTACACTGTCGCCGGCACTACCCCAATAGAAGCCATAGGCTTGAGGATGCATATAACGTCCTATAAGCGTATAATCGTCCAATCGTTGCGTTACTCGCAAATAAGTTCCGTGAATATTTATTGCATCATCCATCATACCCTCGTAGAGACCGTTTACCGACTTTATCAGACCTTTGCAGGCCGAAAAGTGCGTTGCATCAGCCTGAGTGGTAAAATAACGCTCATCGCTGCGTGTGGCAACACTGAATCCATCAAGGGTAAGATTTTCTGTTACCTGTGCCAACAATCCCATACCCTCGGCATAATAGACAGTAACGGCATTAAAGGCTATATCCCTACACTCCGAAACAAAAATACCGGGCGTAGGACGTGCCCAAGAACGCATTGCAACAACCGTGCCCGGCACAAGACGAGCGTCGCGCCACGGTGCACGAATAACACGAGGCTCAACCTCCTCAACACCATAAACCCCTACCCCAATATCACTTGTACGATAAACAAGATGCCTTGTTTTTCCATCAAAAGCAATACCCGCAGCAGGAGTAATTTCCCAATTACTGCCGTATGTAACCAATCGGCCATCGACAATTTTATAATCGGCATAGGGCGCAATACGATAAGTAATAAAACCATTCTCGGTGTCATTCTCAAGCACCTCGACCTGTGTTATTTGCGGTTTGCGAGTATCAATGCCAATAAAATCGAAGCTGCAATTTTCGCACCCTACCATAGCAATCGGAAGCATACGCCCGTTCATATAAAAATCGGCACGACACGTATCTACACCCCCGGCACAACCTTTAAGCGTAAGATTCTTAACACCCTCAAGAACAATTGCAACCTTTTTGGGATTATTTTGGTCGTGATTCGAAATATAATACTCACGCACATTGGCACTATCGGGATAAAAGTCATACTCGCCACCCTCGAACAGCAGCACGGCAGGCCGTCCGCCACGCTCGGCTTTTATCGTCGCTATTGCAGTAGCAACCTCCTCGGTCATATCCTCACCCGTTCCGGGAACAATTCCAAAATCGGCGGCACGATAGACCTTCGGGCCGCAAGCCGCAAGCATTATCGCGGCAAACACAATTACAAAAATACATTTCATAGTCATTCTTTCATTTTGTGCGAAGATACATTAGTGTCCCATAAAAATTAGGGACGAGTTAAACATTAAATAAATTTGGTC
>CAYYEL010000105.1:0-6303 GCA_964470845.1 uncultured Bacteroidaceae bacterium
GAGTGCTTTTACAAATTTATTTCGTAATGTTGCACTTGCTGGTTGACTCTGCAGATATTAAAAAAAGTAAATAAAAATATATAAGTTTAAATAAAAAGTTGTACCTTTGCACCCGTTTTCAAGAGAGAGGTTGCCGAAACGCTAAAAAGGGAGTAGGCGAGAATTAAACTTTATTTGTTGTTATGAAGAATTTTATTTATGTAGCCGGCTTGGCTCTTGTTATGACAGCTTGTGGCTCAAACGCATCGAATGAGGCAGCACCTGCTGAGGAGATTGTTGCTACTGACGTAGTTCCCGCTGCTGCAACAGACGTACTTCCCGTTGCTGTTCCCAGCGCTGAGAACGGTGGTAAGGTTGCCACTGAGGTTATCCCCAACGAGCCCGCTAAGTAAAATTTAAACAATTAAAGAAGTATATTTAGAACTTGCAATCTCGCAGAATATCTGCATTAGGGATTGCGGTTCTACGACTTCTTTTTTTATTTTGAGAATTATTCCCTTTAAAATAGGTGTCTATAATTGCAGAAAAGCCGCAACTTGTTTGCGGCTTTTCTGTTGTTTCTCGAAAAAAGATATTATTTTCGCAGCACTTTTGGAGACTGTTACAAGAATCTGTTCGACTTTTGATACTGAATAATAAATAACTATATGATTGACTACTCGGTTTTTAAGGATAAAAAAGCGGTCTATTATACTTTGGGTTGCAAGCTGAATTTCTCGGAGACGGCGACTATCGAGCGCACGTTGCAAGAGGCCGGTATTCGCACAGCACGCCGTGGCGAGCAGGCCGATATTTGCATTGTGAACAGTTGCGCAGTTACGCAAGAGGCCGAGAAAAAGTGCCGACAGGCAATTCATAAACTGGTGCGGCAGCATCCGGGAGCATACGTCGTGGTAACGGGTTGCTATGCGCAGCTCTCGCCTCAGAAACTTGCTCAGGAGTTGGGTGTGGATGTTGTGCTTGGTGTCGAACGTAAGGGTAATATCTTAGAGCATTTGGGCACGTTACAGAAGCACGAGGGTGAGGGGGAGTGGTATGCTCGTCCCACAAAAGATGTTCGTAATTTTGTGCCGTCGTGCTCGCGTGGCGACCGTACACGTTATTTCTTGAAAGTGCAGGATGGTTGCGACTATTTTTGTACCTATTGCACAATCCCCTTTGCACGCGGACGCAGCCGCAATCCCGAGGTTGCATCGTTGGTAGCTCAAGCCCGAAAAGCGGCCGAGGAGGGTGGAAAAGAGATTGTTATCACAGGTGTAAATATAGGTGATTTTGGAAAAACGACGGGCGAGAGTTTCGTTTCGCTTGTAAAGGCTCTGGATGGGGTTGAGGGAATTGAACGCTATCGTATATCGTCGATTGAACCCAATCTTATTACCGATGAGATTATTGATTATATGGCCTCGTCGCGTAGTTTTATGCCTCATTTGCACATTCCGCTTCAGGCGGGCAGCGACGAGGTTCTCAAACTTATGCACCGACGCTACGACACAGAGTTTTTTGCACAAAAAATTGCCACCGTGCGTCGTCGATTGCCCGACGCTTTTATCGGCGTGGATGTAATTGTGGGCACAAGGGGCGAGACCGAGGAACTTTTCGACAAGGCTTATAATTTTATAAAAGGGCTCGATATTTCGCAGTTGCACGTCTTTAGCTACTCGGAGCGTCCCGGTACACAGGCTTTGAAAATAGAGGGGGCTGTGTCGCCTGCCGAGAAGCACCGTCGCAGCCGTCTGCTCATTGAACTCAGCGAGCAGAAACGCCGCGCTTTCTACCTGCGTTACTGTGGCAAAGAGGCCGTTGTACTGTTCGAGAAGCCGCGTCCCGGAATGCCGATGGGCGGCTTCACCGAGAATTACATTCGTGTCGAGACGCCTTATAACAAGGAGTTTGTAAATAGTGCAGTGCGCGTGCGTTTGGGAGGCTTTAACGACGATGGCTCAGCGCTGTTGGTTGATGAGATTTTAGGCTGATAGTATGGCAAAAGTAGCAATAGTTATACTCAACTACAATGGTGCCTCGATGCTGCGTAAATTTCTGCCGGGGGTGCTTGCCTTGAGCGGTTCCGAGGCGCAGGTAATTGTTGCCGATAATGCTTCGACCGACGATTCTGTTGCGATTATGCGCAGTGAGTTTCAGGCTGTGCACCTTATAGAATTGCCGAAAAATTGGGGCTTTGCCGAGGGGTATAATCGTGCATTGCAAAATGTTGATGCCGAGTATTTTGTGCTCCTAAATTCGGATGTTGAGGTTACTGACGGATGGATTGAGCCTCTGCTCTTGGCAATGGAGGCCGACCACACAATTGCTGCCTGCCAGCCTAAACTGCTCGACTACAAGCGTAAGACGCATTTTGAATATGCCGGTGCGGCAGGAGGCTTTATCGACCGCTACGGTTATCCTTATTGCCGCGGACGAATTTTCGAGACAGTCGAGGAGGATAGGGGACAATATGATGAACCTTGCGAGATTTTTTGGGCAACGGGTGCTGCGCTGATGATTCGTGCCGAGGATTTTCGCTCGGTCGGTGGGTTGGACGGCTCTTTCTTTGCGCATATGGAAGAGATTGACCTCTGTTGGCGCTTAAAGGCGCGTGGCCGACGCATTGTATGCGTGCCACAGAGCGCGGTTTATCACGTTGGCGGAGCTACACTCAACTATAAGAATCCCCGAAAAACATTTCTTAATTTCCGCAATAATCTGTTGATGCTATATAAGAATCTGCCACAGAGGGAACTTGCGGTGGTAATGCGCGTGCGTGCATTGCTCGATTATGTGGCTGCTATTAAATTTCTACTTTCGGGTAGCGTGGCCGATTATAAGGCTGTGCTCGATGCCCGTAGCGAATTTAAGCGCATAAAGAGCGATTATGACAGTAAAAGAGACGAGAATGCAGCTGCCGCAAAGCACGATGATATTCCTCAAAGGGGACGATTCTCGATTTTGTGGCGATACTATGTTTGTCGTTGCAAACATTTTAACAGGCTTTGAAATAATTACTATGAGTAGTGAAAAAGAACGTAAACTTTCGGCAGCAGAACAACACCGTAAAGAGAAATTTGATGCACTATGTGTAAAAATGGAGCAAGATGGTTACAAGGCCGAATGGATAGGTTTTTCGGAACTTGCAACGGTGTTTTTGGGAGCGCTGTTTGCTCTTCCGTTAAACGCTTTCTTTTCCTATTTTTATGTTACTCTTAACTTAGATGAGTCTCGTCTCTTGTTATTCCTTTTTTTGGTTTTTGTTTCTCATATTATTGTTATGATTGCGAACTTGGGTAAGGGGGTCTCGCCTCTTTGCTTTAATGTTATTTTTCTTTCTATTTTATATATTATAATATTTACCAATTCTAATATATCGTCAGATAAAGGTACTCTTTATTTATTATTACTTTGTTTGTTGCCTAATGCTTTTTTGGTTTTAATGAATGAGTTGGTGCGCTGGAAAATATTCTCATATTTGGCCAAGGAGGGGAGGGCGGCTCTTCAGTTTGCCCTTAAAATGGATTCTTGCCACGTGTGCTCATCGTTGCTATCTAAAAAAGATTATATGGGTGTGTCGCTCTTTTTTCTGCTGTTGGCAATATTTATGGGTTGTCTTTCGATATATATAGCCAATATTCAATTTTTTATATTTTCGCAAATGTTGTTCTTTCTTGTCGGGAACGACCTGCTTACTATCTTTAGTCTGCTTAGGCATAGAGTGAAGAATGCCGATGTTTACTACCTCGACCATCCGACGGAGTGTGGTCTTGTGGCGTTTGTAAAGAAATAATAATAAAATAATATGGAGACTGCATTATATCTTTTGCCTGTAACGCTGGGTGATACCCGGCTCGATAAGGTGCTTCCGGCGCATAATATTGAGATTCTCGCCGGCATACGTCATTTTATTGTCGAGAATGTGCGCACTGCACGACGATTTTTGCGACAGGCCGACACGAAATTCGACATTGACGGCTCGCAATTCTACGAGCTTAACAAGCACACTGCGCCACAGGACATTGCCGGTTATCTGCAACCGTTGTATGATGGACACTCTGTGGGTGTAATATCCGAGGCCGGTTGTCCCGCTGTTGCCGACCCCGGGGCCGACGTCGTTGCAATTGCACAGCGCAAGGGGCTTAAAGTCGTACCGCTTGTGGGCCCATCGAGCATAATTCTCTCGGTGATGGCATCGGGGTTCAACGGGCAGAGTTTCGCTTTTCACGGCTATCTGCCCATAAAGCCCGAGGAGCGTGCGCGACGTCTTAAACTGCTCGAACAAAGAATATACAATGAGCAGCAGACGCAACTGTTCATTGAGACACCCTATCGCAACGGAAAAATGATTGAGGATATTATAAAAAATTGTCGTCCGCAGACGAAACTGTGTGTCGCTGCCAATCTTACTTGCGAGGATGAATATGTGCGCACACGCACTCTGAAAGAGTGGCGCGGCAATGTCCCCGAGCTATCTAAAATCCCTTGTATATTCCTACTATATAAATAAGTAATTAACCGCTTAATATCTTTTTAATTTAGTTTAAACAGCTTCTTATGTTTGGAAAAAAAGTTATGCGTGGCCTCTTGGCGCTTTCGCCCGTGATGGTGTTGCTTGTAATATATCTTGTTGGTTCGGTTGTTGCGGGCGATTTTTATCGCATTCCCATTGCAGTGGCCTTTGTAGTTGCATCGGTCTATGCTCTCTCTATTACTCGTGGGAGCACATTGAACGAGCGCATAGATAACTTTTCGCGCGGCGCGGCCGACACACGCATTATGTATATGGTGTGGATTTTTGTGCTTGCCGGTGCTTTTGCTGCGGTGGCCAAGGCTATGGGGGCTGTGGATGCAACGGTTAATTTCACACTGCATTTTGTGCCGGGTAATTTTCTGCCGGCAGGAGTGTTTGTGGCAGCCTGCTTTATTTCAATGTCAATAGGAACGTCGGTGGGTACTATCGTAGCGCTTACGCCTGTCGTAACGCAGCTTGCCACGCAGATGGATTGTGGTGTGGCGTGGCTTGTTGCAATTGTTGTGGGTGGCGCATTCTTTGGCGATAATCTATCGTTTATCTCGGACACTACAATTGTTGCCACGCAGACGCAGGGCTGCTCGATGCGCTCAAAATTTCATTCTAACATAAGGATGGTTCTTCCGGCGGCGATTGTTGTGCTGCTTGTGTATGCTTTCAGCGGTGCTTCTTTTGCCGATGCAGCCTCGCCCCAAATTACCCTTGCCGACTTTGTAAAGGTTATTCCCTATCTTGTGGTTATTGTAACGGCTCTTCTTGGTGTAAATGTGTTGTTGGTGCTCATTTTGGGTATTCTTATAGCCGGGGTTATAGGACTGTGTTGCGGAAATATGGATATTATTGGATTCTTTACCTCGTGCGGAGCAGGAATAACCTCGATGTGCGAACTTATTATTGTTACGATGCTTGCAGGCGGTTTGCTTGAGATTGTGCGTTTGAATGGGGGAATGGATTTTCTTATTCGCATTGTTACGTTGCGCATTCGCTCGCGCAGGGTGGCCGAGGCTTCAATCTGTCTGCTTACAGCGCTTGCCAACGTCTGCACGGCTAATAATACAATTGCTATTCTTACGGTTGGTGAAATATCGCGCGATATTTCGCAAAAATTCGGGATTGCACCGCGCAGGTCGGCGAGTTTGTTGGATACAACCTCGTGTTTTGTTCAAGGTATTTTACCCTATGGCGCGCAACTGCTTATGGCCTCGGGGCTGGCCTCGGTGTCGCCTCTTGAGATAATTCCCAATCTTTACTATCCAATGTGCATTGGCATTGCAATTGTTGTCTCTGTTCTGTTGCAGCGTCCGCGCAGTTAATGGGTGTTTTTTGTTGAATAGGTATAATTGATATTTATATGAATGGGCGGGCTTCTTAAAGTCTGCTCATTTTTTTTATTGCGGGGTAACTTTTTTCGTTCTATTTGAATTTATTACAATAATTTTAGCTACCCTTGCGGCTCAATTCAAGAGCACATTATGTGCTTGTTCAATATACAACAATAAATCGCGGATATATAATTATGTCATTGCCGACGCAAAATGTCAACACACGTTCGCTGCACGCCGATGCAGCGAGCCTCGTTGTGTCGGCTCTGCAAATTACCCCCCCCCCTCTCTCTCTATGTATTTTGTATAAATGCTTGATAATAAGTGAATTGTGTAATTTGTTCTCGCTTAACCGACTGTGCCCTGCGGTGCTGTCGGTTATTTGTGTATGATTATGTATAATATTTAATAAATATCTCTGGAAAAATCTAACGAATGAGGGAAAATAATGATGGCGGCACTGGT
>CAYYEL010000106.1:0-5959 GCA_964470845.1 uncultured Bacteroidaceae bacterium
CCGACCACGTGCTTAAAGCTGTGAACGAGTATAAAGACAGCGTTAAGGGTTATAAAATTACCGGTGCCGGCGGTGGTGGTTATCTTGTAATTGTGAATGATACACCCATTAAGAATGCTATTCAGATAAGAATAAGGCGTAACTGATAAAAAGCTATAAACAATTATCGCACACAATAAAATTGTGTGCGATAATTGTTTATTAGAGACCGATTTACACTATGTGATATAAAGAGATGGTGTGGATAGTCTATTGAGTGAGCCGTAAGCCTATTCTTTGTAGGGTATCATAAAGCTTGCTTAATAGTATGGGGTAGGTTTTTACCTGCGCTACAAGGTGTGTGCCTTTTAATGTGCAGCGTTTTCTATCCTCGTTGTCCTGTTGTATCAGAAACTGTCGGTTGCCGGCCTGTCGGATAAGCATATAGCGGCATTATAGTCCCTGCATTTTCTAAATTAAAGGCTGTTTGCAGATCTGATACTTTTCCGTGATTGTAGCTCTTGCTGAGGCTCGATTGACAGCCTTTATAAACAATCAACTCTGCTAAGCAAGGCTTAGCAGAGTTGATTGTTTATAAAGGGTACTGTTTTTATAGTCTGTCCTCGGGGATGTACGAGTTTACAATTGATGTGGGTACAATCTCAATGTAGTCGTGCATCATCTGTGAGTTGGGGACGTCGTCAACTTTCTTGATACGTAGCCAGTGCTCGCCCTCGAAACGCATTGTTGTGATAATCTTGCGGATAGCGTTGCTGTAGCTGCGTGCGGTCTTTTTGCCGTCGCCGCTTTGCCACTGTGAGGTGAAGCTGTTTCCGGCCTTCATATATCCGTGGTTACGCATTACGCGGTCGTTCTCTTCGTTCTCGGCATCGTCGGCAACGTCGGCTTTCCAACCGATACGTGCGTCCGTAGCACCGATTCTAAGGTCAACGGGGATACCGCATATTTTGTTGTCAACATAGAATTGTGTGATAGAACGTGCACCGTTGGCTGTGTAACCGATACGAAGCTCGTATGTACCTGCGGGTACGGGGGGGAGTTTGTAGGCAAAGTCGTATTTACCAACTGCCAAGAATTCGTCGGCAAGGTAGTTACATCCCCAAGTGTAGGGGCTTGTGTAGAATACGTGTGTATCGCCGTTTAGGATTTTCAGGTTCTTGGCATAACCCTCGGGAAGCTCGTACTCGCCGTGGCCGCACTCGGTGCCTGCGTTGGGCCAAGGTGCGTAGCGTACGTTGTTTGTTGTGAGCTCGGGCAGAAGTGTACCAAAGTCGAAACGCATTCTCTCGTTGAGTACGTTACCGTGCATCTCGTCCTCATTATATATAAGGATTTTGTTGATGGGGTGTATTGTGCCGTTGAGTGAGTTGCCGCTAAATTCGGTATAATCTTCGTTTAATTCGTTAAACTCGGTGAGACGGTATATCTTTATATCAAGATGATAGCGCATATCCTGATTGCCGGGGATTGTACGACGCGAGGGATTGATCCAGATGTTTGACGACTTCTCTTTGTCGCTGTTGCTCAGTGGCAAAAGAACCTTGAGCAGTGTGTTCTGCATTGTGCCAAAATAGTCGTAGCGATCCATATTGTCCATAAATGCAATCTCTTGCTTGAAGTCCTTGTTGTTGTGCATTGCATTCTCGAACATCACCAATTTGTCATATACAACCTCACGGTCGAGGATGTGATAGCTGATGAATTTGTTTACAGCGTTATTGGGGCTTGTGTAGTCGTCGATGTCCTCGGTTCCGTACCATTTTTGTGCATACTCTTCGAGGTCGGCAAAGTCGTTTATGCCTCGTGCGTAGAATACACTGTCGGGCTCGGCGAAGATTGTGTATTTAATATACTTTGTATGGGGGTAACGGCCTTTTCCGGCTGTTCCGAGGTGGCACATTGCGGGGGCTAATCCAAGCTCGTAGCTGTTGTCTTTGTAGCCTTGGAGTTTATCCTCGTATTGTGTCTTTTTGATTGCTTCGTTGAAGATTGAGAAGTACTCGTATTTTTGCAGCTGTGCACATATCATATCGGCTGCCGAGCTGATTGCATTGTCGAGTACGTGTACAACTCCATTCTCGACCAATTGGTCGCCAAGAGATATACGAGCCTGATTGTTTATGTATATTTCGACATTTTCGTCCTCGACTTTGTATGAAACATTCAAATAGCGGTTGTTGTAGTTCTGTGAACCAAGCACGTCTGAGCTCATTTCGGCAAGCTCGAATGCAATGGGAACAAGGTGGGTTCTTGCAAATTCAACTGCCATAGAATCGCTCAAATCTTCGAGGTAGGGACTGGTTATTCCTGTCCATTTGGGCTTTTCGGTGTTCTTTGTAGCGTTCCAAATACTGTCCTGCTCGAACAAATAACGGTCGATAGCTTCGTTTGTGGGAGCAAACATCGTGTAGCTACCGTAGGTTTGCAGAATGCCCATCATATTGGCCTGCTTGTAAATTTTAACTAAACTTGAGAATTTGTCAATATTCTCATCGTTCTCGAGAAAATCGGCTATTGTTTCCTCGGTAAAAGTGTAGCGATTGCTCTTGTCAATCTGTTCGCTACAAGATGTTACCATTGCAAAAGCCGATACAACAAAGGCTGCTTTGAAAATGGATTTTAACATAATCTTATGGTTTTAGTTATTGTTTTTTCAAGGTTATTGCTGTGGTTTCAACACAATAAAGTTAAAGTACGCAAATTTATGGAATAATTTTTTAAATATTATAATTTTTACCTTGCTATTTTTAATTTTTTTGGAAAAAAGATGCCGAGTGGCTCGGCTTGCGGTTGTAATGCCGTGTCTGAAATTTTCTTTAACATTTTATTGTTGTGAAGATAGTGTAATTTATCTATCTTTGCCAATTGTTTCGAGAATTTTGTATAAGTGAACATTTTATCACTCGTTTTAATGATTTTAACACCTGTTGTCGAGCCCATTGACTCGGTGGTGCTTCAGAGTGTTGACGTTGTCGCTTCGGTGAAATTGGACGACAGCGCAGTGGGTGATTTTTCTTCGACTACGGTTGAGCGTGTTGCGCTCGAACGTAGGCATTTGGTCTCGCTCAAGGAGCTCTCGGGCATTGCTCCCAATTTTTATCAACCCGATTATGGCTCGCGTATGACTTCTTCAATTTATGTGAGGGGATACGGCTCGCGTATCGACCAACCTGTGGTGGGGCTTACGGTGGATGATGTGCCTGTGATGAATAAAAATAACTACGATTTTGATTTTTTTGATATTTCGCAGGTGCAGATTGTGCGTGGTGCGCAGAGTACGTTGTATGGGCGCAATACGGTGGGTGGGGCTATAAATGTCCGCACTCTTTCGCCGTTGGTTTTTCAGGGTAAGCGTCTCACGCTCGAATATGGCACGGCCGACAATATAAAAATCAAGGCTTCGCACTATGCTTCCAAAGGACGCACTTTTGGCTGGTCGGCCGGTGTGTATTACAGCCACAGTGGCGGGTATTTTAATAATGTACAGCGTGGCGAGAAATGCGACCGAGGCGATAATCTCTCGGCAAGGGTGCGCCACACTTTTCTGCCTGCTGACGGGTGGCTCATTGATAACAGCCTCTCTTTTAATTATGTAGATGAGGGTGGTTGGGGCTATCGTGCCTATGACGAGGCTGCTGCTACGCTTGCTCCCATTGCTTATAATGATGCTTGTACCTATCGCAGGGTTAATGTTACCGATGGGCTCACTGTGAGGCGTTTTTTTGATACTTTTACCCTGTCGTCAACCACGGGTTACAGTTTTACGGGCGACCGTATGCGTCTTGATAATGATTTTCTTCCGCTTGAGTATTTTACTTTGGGACAGTATCAGACCGAGCATAGTCTGACGCAGGAGTTTGTGCTGAAATCTACCGATGAAAAGGCGATAAATTGGCTTGTCGGGGCTTTTGCTTTTTATAAGAACATCGACCTTGATGCGCCTGTGCTTTTTAAACAATATGGTATCGAGAATCTTATTCTTAAGAATGCCAATGATAATTTTTTCCATCTTGTAGGTCCCGATTATCATTTGCAATTCCGCGACCCATCGTTCCCCATTGAGGATAAATTCTTGCTACCGACTTTTGGGACTGCATTTTATGGGCAGATGGGGTGGAATGTAGGTCGTTTCTTGCTCTCGGCCGGTGTGCGCCTCGACTATGAACGCTCGTCGATGCGTTATAACAGTTATGCGCAGGTGCACTATAAATACCGTCGCAGCGAGAGTGATTATCGCACGCTTGTAACCACTTTCAAAGGGCGCGAGAGTATGGATGCTCTTGAACTTATGCCGCGTTTTTCGGTTACATATTCGCACGCTCGCGGAAATGTGTATGCTTCGGTGAGCAAGGGGTTCAAGGCCGGTGGATACAATACTCAGCTCTTCTCTGATATTCTGCAAAAGAAACTTACCGATGATATTCTGCAAAATAAGGCTCAGATGGATGCTTCGGCAACAGTCTATCGTCCCGAGACTAATTGGACGTACGAGATTGGCACGCACTTTTCGCCTCTCGATGATGGCAGTCTGTCGGTCTCGGCGGCACTTTTTTATATCGAGTGTCGCGACCAGCAGTTGACGGTTTTTCCCAAAGGACTTTCGACGGGGCGTATGATGTCCAATGCGGGACGCTCGCACAGCTGCGGTGGCGAGTTTATGTTGCGTTATTCTGTGGGGCGTATATTGCTTGACGCTTCGTATGGCTGTGCTTATGCCGAGTTTGACAGCTACAAAAGTGGCGACGACGATTATTCGGGTAACTATCTGCCGTTTGCTCCACGCGAGACGATTGCTGCCAATGTGTCGTACAGTATTCCCGTGTCGCGCGAAATTGCCAATTTCCTTGTTCTTAATATCGGATGGAACGGTGTAGGACGCATTTATTGGAACGAGCAGAATAGTCTTGGGCAGTCGTTCTATTCTCTGTGGTCGGCCTCTTTGACGTGGGAAAAAGGGCATTTTGGTGCATCGCTGTGGGGCAAGAATCTTCTTAATGAGCATTATAATACATTCTATTTTAAATCAATAGGGAATAATTTCTTTGCGCAGGGCAAGCCCCGGCAGTTGGGAGTGTCCCTGCATATAAATCTTTAATAAATAATATCTTATGAAAAAATTTCTATTTTTACCTTTGTTTGCAGCTTTAATGCTGTTTTCGGCTTGTTCAAGCGACGATGATGATAATGATGTTCCCGAGCCTGTTGTTGCCGAGGCTTCTTACAAAGGCGACCTTGCGTTGGGCGAGACCTCGTTGACAACAATATGTACTTTTGTTTATAACGAGGCTTCTAAAAGTTGCGACCTTACTATTGCGGGGCTTAAATTTGCTGCCGGAATGCCTGCAATTGATATTTGTCTCAAGAATATTCCTTGCAAGATAGATGGCGAGAAGATGGTGTTTGCTTCTACATCTCCCATCGTTCCGCTTGTAACAATGGCGGGAATGACAATGCCTTATGAGGATTATAAGGTTGAGAGCGTCGAGGGTTACGCGACAACTTCGGAAATTTCGTTGACTGCGTCGATGCAGTTGGGTACTTTGGTGTTTAGTGGAGAATATACCGACGAAAAGGATGTAAATGCGCCTGTGGCGGGTGCTTACACCGGCTCAATGTCGGTGCTTGCAACCGGTGCAGACGAACCTTTTGTCTGCGAGGCGCTCAATTGCGAGGTGCAAATAAACAACGATAATTCGGCTCTCGACCTCATTATCTACGGTGCACGATTTGCACAGAATATGCCTGTTACGGTTGATATAAAATTGCAGGCTATTCCCTGTACCGAGAGCGACGGTGGTGTACAGTTTGCCGGCAACGAGACAATTATTCCCCTTGTGCGTATGGGCGAGGATTATGTGCCTATGGAGGCCTATGCGTTCAGCAGCATCGAGGGCGTTTGTGCCGGTGGGGTGTTGGCCTTTGAGGCAAGTATGACGCGCGGCGAATTTGAATTTGAGGG
>CAYYEL010000107.1:0-5943 GCA_964470845.1 uncultured Bacteroidaceae bacterium
GCGATACGGCCACAATGTTCTCTAACCCCACAGATGAACGCACAAAAGCCTACCTTACGGGTAAGATGGGATAATAGGGTAGTGTAAACCTTGACTTTTAACGACAAATATGCTGAAGCGGTTGCATAATATGAAAGACGGTTTAAAATTTTGTCCTGAATATCTTATTAACTGTACCATTAACAAACTTTTGTAGTAATTTTTCGTTTGTAAACTTGCATTTTCGGTTTATATATTATAATTTTGCAAATTGAAATTGTACGAAGCACAATGAGACAATTAAAAATTACAAAAAGTATCACAAACCGCGAAAGCGCTTCGCTCGACAAGTACTTGCAGGAGATTGGCCGTGAAGACCTTATCACAGTAGAGGAAGAGGTAGAATTGGCTCAAAGAATCCGTAAGGGCGATCGTTTGGCGTTGGAGAAGTTGACAAGAGCCAACTTGCGTTTTGTTGTTTCGGTTGCCAAGCAGTATCAGAATCAGGGACTTAGTCTTCCCGACCTTATCAACGAGGGTAATCTGGGACTCATTAAGGCTGCCGAGAAGTTTGATGAAACACGTGGTTTTAAGTTCATTAGTTATGCCGTATGGTGGATTAGACAATCAATTCTTCAGGCTCTGGCCGAGCAATCGAGAATTGTGCGCTTGCCTTTGAATCAAGTAGGTTCGCTTAACAAAATCAGCAAGGCATTCTCGAAATTTGAGCAAGAAAATGAACGTCGTCCATCGGCCGAGGAGCTTGCCGACCAATTGGATCTTCCTGTTGACAAGGTTGTAGATTCGCTAAAAGTTTCGGGACGTCATATTTCGGTTGACGCACCCTTTGTTGATGGCGAAGATAACAGTCTGCTTGACGTTCTTGTGAACGACGACTCTCCTATGGCCGATAATCTGCTCGTGAGCGAGTCTTTATCGCGTGAGATTGACCGTGCTTTATCGACCCTTGCCGATAGAGAGAAAGATATTATTCAGATGTTCTTCGGAATAGGAATGCAAGAAATGACTCTTGAGGAGATTGGCGATAAATTCGGTCTGACACGTGAGCGTGTACGCCAGATTAAAGAGAAAGCTATTCGCCGTTTGAAACAGAATCAGCGCAGTAAACTGCTTAAATCCTATTTGGGATAAATTATTGGGAAAAATAAGTGCCGGGCTGTCCATCGTGAGGGCAGCCCGTTTTTTTTGTGCAGTACGAGGATAATAGTATTGCTAATGTGTTAAAAAATATCTTATTCGGGCTGTAATTCATTCATTTTTTGTATCTTCGCAAATTGAAATGAATAGAGGCGCAACGTGTTGTTGTGCAAAAGAAAGAAGATTGTATGAGAAAAGGGCTTTTTTTAATGGTAGTGGCAATGCTGATGGCTTTCACTGCATCGGCAAAAGGTGATAAAAAAGGTGTTTATGTAATGGGCGTTTCAATATCTTTTTCCGATTCTGTGGCCTACTTTACCGAGGTTCAGTTGATAGATGGTGTTGAGCTTGAGAAGGGTACAAAATTTTTGCCCGAAAGGCAACATTATTCACACGAACTTCAGGATTATATGACGTTGCAGGAGGGGAAGCCGGGTCGTACCTCAATAATTCTTTTCGATAAAAAAGAAAAATCACTTAAAAAGAAAGAATTGAAAATTAAGAATCGTTTGCAGAAGCGTCGCGGATTGACGGTACGATATTTGGGTGATAGATTTAAGTTTACGCGTCCTTGATTTTTTTGCAATTTTTTTTGAAGAGGGCAAGGGTGTGGACTGCTGTTTGAATAGGATTCTATCTGTGTTTTGCAAGTCTTTTCTAAATATTGCGGTTGTTCTGTCGCTTCTTCTGTCAATTGCGTGCAGTGGCGATGATGATAGCGAGACGCCTGTAAATGGGGAATTGCGCAGTCTGACTTTTGTTTATATGATGGCCGAGAATAGTCTCTCGGGTTATGCCTTATCCGATATTAAGGAGATGATGAGTGCAGCAGTTGAAATTCCCGACGACTGCGCTCTTGTTGTTTTTGTAGATGATGTCTCGAAACCTCGTATCTGTCGTATTTATCAAGGTACAAGCGGTGCTGTGTGCGATACAATATATACCTTCGAGAAAGATTTTACAAGCAGTGGTGTCGATAATGCGCGTATGGTGTTTGCGCGGGTTAATGAACTTTATCGGGCGCAAACGCTGAATGTGGTGCTGTGGTCGCACGGCAGCGGATGGATTGCGGGAAATAAATCTCCGCGTCAACGTAGTATTGGCGTTGACAATGGTAAGAACGATTATTCAAATGCCACCACTGCCACGCTTGATATTAAAGACCTTGCTTGTTTGCTTGCCGAATTGCCTGTAAGGCCCACCGTCCTTATGTTTGATGCCTGTTTTATGCAAACGCTTGAGGTTGCATACGAGCTTCGTGGCTGTGCCCGGTGGATTGTGGCTTCGCCTGCCGAGATTCCCGCCGAGGGTGCGCCTTACGATTTGTTAATGGAGCATTTCTTTTCCTCGGAAATAAATGTAATTGATATTGTTGATGCCTATTGCTTGGCTTATGCGCGTAAATGGAGTGGGGTGGTGCTGTCGGTTGTCGATTGTGCTGCAATGCAACAACTTGCGGTGTGTTGTACGGGGTTTGTTCCCGTTAATTTTGAACGTGCAAAGGGTGAGATTCGCTCTGCATTTTCTTATTTGCCCGGTGGCTACTCTTCGGGCGGAGTGAATTTTTACCCCGATTTTATGGATGCAAATGCAGTAATGAAAATGAATCTTGATGCGGCTTCGTATGATACGTGGCACGCTGCGCTTGAAAAGGCTGTGCTTTACAAGGCGGCAACGGGGCGATGGTACTCGGCCGTGCACGGGGTAAATTACAGGGTTGACGAGGAAAATTATTGCGGAGTTTCAATGTATATACCTCGCGAGGGATTCAATGAGTACAATGCCGATTTCGCCTCTACGGCGTGGTACAAGGCGGCCGGTTGGTCGCTTGCCGGATGGTAACAGTGGGTCTTCTTAGAATTGTACGTGCAGTTTTATTCTTATGCCATCTTTGTCTATTCCCGGATAATTGCGGTAGGTCAGGCGACGTACGTAGTCGATGCGCAATACTCTGAAGATGTTCTCCATGCCTACGGCAACCTCGACGTAGGGGGTTGAGTTAAGATAGTGGTAGGCGTCATTTTCGTATGGGAATTTAAATAGCGAGCCTGTGTTCAATGGGTCGGGACGATTCTTCTCGCTTAGGTTTCCGAACATTCCGCGACACGAGATTACCTCGCGCCAGTTGAGCTTGCGTATGAGCGGCAGACGGTTGAATATCAGACCGTTCATATAGTATGTAAGATCCCACGAGGCATATTCGTCGTTGAAAAATTCCATTGCATTCATCAGCCAAAATGATTCGTCCTGTATTGTGTATGATAGATTGGCGTTGGGGGTGATGAGTAATGGGAAGGGGACTTTGTTCCATACTTTGCCGGCCTTTAGATTGCAGTCGGTGTATCCGAATGCCGAGAACCAGAAGCGTTTTTGGAATGTTGCTTCGGTGTGCTGGTAGTTGAGGTCGCTGCCCAGCAAACCTTTTATTCCTATGCGGTGCTTGAGGGTAAATACCGGGTGCTCGGGGAGTACCGAGTGGCGGTTCCACTTTGTTTGGGTGAATTTTTCTTTGGGAGCGTAGCGCAGGAATATCTCGACCTCGGATTGTGTGAGGTCTTTTACAAATGTGCTTGTGGTTATCCCGTCGATAGTGGTTGCGCGCTCAAAGGGTATCAGGTGGGTCGATTCGTCTATACGGTGGCGTAGTTTCAGTGCATAGGAAAAGTGGTTGTAAAATTCTCTTGTATAGGTTATCTCGGCCTTTTTTACGTAGCCAATTTTGTTGTCCTCCTGTCGCTTTATGCTTAGGAACATATTGTCTTTGTTTGTAAAGAGGTAGGTCTGTCCATACTGGAATATGTCATTCTCGTAGTTGGCTTTAATCGAGTGTATGGGGAATTCGTTGGGATGTTCTTTCTTCTTTTTGAATGAGTATTCAACCTCGCCCATATATTTCCAACGATTGTCGCGTACTCCGTATGCGACAAAGAATCGTCCGAAAAGATGTGGGTGAAGATAGGCCGAGGTCATTGCACCGGTGCGCAGGCGCAGGCCTTCGAGTTCATTGTAGCTTGCCGAGGTGTTGACAGGCCCATAGAAGATGGGAGGCTCATTCTCGCGGATGGGGACCCAGCCTGTGAAGAGAAACGAGATGCCTTTCTCGAACCAATAATATAGCGGTTGCGAGCGTAATTCTTTCATCATACGGCCAACCGATTGCTCCTTTTCTGTAACCTCGGACAGGCGATTCGCAGCCCAGTATTCATCCTCGCGCTTGTTCGATTCGTCGTCCTCGTAGATGCTGCCCGGGAAATTGAGTATTTTCTCGGAATTCTCGTTAGGGGTGAATGTGTAATTGGCGTATGTTACGTTGCGGTTGGCATAAAAGCCGTTTACAGCATCTACAACTTTAAATTCTGTTACGAGGGATTCGCTTTGCAGCAGGCGCGTGCCGTCCTCCAAACGGTCAAACTCTTGTTTGATGTTCATATATTCCACGAAATTCATATTTATATCGTGTGGAACATTCATTTGAACCAATTTAATAAAGAATGTTGAGTCGGCGGTTACGTATATGTGGCCGGTGAATCCAAACGACTCGGGGTTGAAAGGGGTAAATGCAAGGTCAATGCACTGTTCGCCTGCAATGTCCAGCGTGTCCATTATATAATAACGGTAAAATGTCGGGCCCAACTTCGATAGGGGGCTCATAAATTTGCTGCCAAAGAGAGATATATTATCTTGGAAAATGTCAACGTCCTTAAATGTCTCTTCGTATAGTGCCTCTAACGATTCGGCCGAGAATACATCGTCTATTCCGTTGCGCTTGCGTGCTTTAACGTGCTGACGTTGGCGTTTGGGGTCTTTGCGGTAATAATCGGTTGCGATGAGCTCGCGGGCCGAAATGTGCAGAATGGGCTTTCCCGAAATTAAGGATGTGTCGATGTAATTTTCGAGAAACGAGAATTTTTTGCTAAAATGGCTATCTTGTGTCGAATTGAAATTATTTAAAGCTACATTCAACTTCTCGTGGCGGTCGCGACTGAAATATTCTTTGTTTTGCGGTGAATTGTCGTCGCGCTTGTCGATGATAGTGCGTACTAATATTACGGCAGGATTGTCCTTGCGTTTGTATTTCTCTTTTTTAGGCTTTATAGTAACGGCGGTAAGCTCATAATTTTCGGGTTCAAGGCTGATGTTTATGGGCATACGTGTCTTTTTCGATAATAAGATACGTTTCTCTTTATATCCGATGCTTGTAGCTATGAGTGTGTCGCGCACTTGAGGGGCAAAAAATGAGAAGTAGCCATTATTGTCGCTGCTGCATCCAAGAGTGCTGCGGCTTATTCGTATAGAGACGTAGGGGAGAGCCTCTTTTGTCGAGGCGTCCAAGATGCGTCCGTGAATACGTGTTTTTGTGTTGCTTTGTGCCGCTGCTGTGCAGGCAATAAGGCATAATGATAATATATATATATAATGTATAGCGCTCTTTATTTTGCTCATATTCTATTTTGGCTGCTGCGTGAATTGCAGAAAACTATCTGCTTTGGTAAAGTTTTCTAAAAACGTGAGCAAAAATAACGATATTTATTCTATTAGCGGTGCAAATAGTGCTAATTTTATTTCTAAATTTGTGAATTAGTCTTAAAATGTGTCTTATAGTATATAATATGTATAAATTGAAGGTAGAAGTTAGTGCGGGGTAGTGCGTTTTTTTGAAAATTTTTGGGTGTTGTGAATAATTATTTTTAGAATTAAGGTTGACGGTGGATTTTTTTCTCGGTTAATGCATTGATAATTAACAAGTCTTAAAATTTGTTTAAAATTTCTCCAATTTTTTTGTTTAAAATATTTGGCAGGTTCGAT
>CAYYEL010000108.1:0-5885 GCA_964470845.1 uncultured Bacteroidaceae bacterium
CCATATCCTGCGAAGGCACTGTGATAGGTGCACCGTTCGAGGGGTTAAGGATATTATGCGACTGGAGCATCAGCATCTGAGCCTCAAGAATAGCCTCGTTACTCAAGGGAAGGTGAACAGCCATCTGGTCGCCGTCAAAGTCGGCGTTGAACGCTGTACAAGCCAACGGGTGAAGCTGAATAGCCTTGCCCTCAATCATCTTGGGCTGGAACGCCTGAATACCCAAACGGTGCAGTGTCGGCGCACGGTTCAAGAGTACGGGGTGTCCCTTCATCACGTGCTCAAGAATATCCCAAATGATAGGCTCGCGACGATCGACAATCTTCTTGGCCGATTTTACAGTCTTTACAATGCCACGCTCAATGAGTTTACGAATGATAAACGGCTTGTAAAGCTCGGCTGCCATAAGTTTGGGAATACCGCACTCGCCCATCTTGAGCTCAGGGCCAACGACGATTACCGAACGAGCCGAATAATCGACGCGCTTACCCAAAAGGTTCTGACGGAAACGTCCCTGCTTACCCTTGAGGCTGTCCGAGAGAGACTTAAGAGGACGATTAGCATCCGATTTCAATGCGCTTGCCTTACGTGAGTTGTCGAAGAGTGAATCGACAGCCTCTTGAAGCATACGCTTCTCGTTACGCAGAATCACCTCGGGAGCCTTAATCTCAATGAGCTTTTTAAGGCGGTTGTTACGTATAATTACACGACGATAAAGGTCGTTAAGGTCGGATGTCGCGAATCGTCCGCCATCCAGAGGTACAAGAGGACGCAATTCGGGTGGAATTACGGGAATAACAGTCATTATCATCCACTCGGGACGGTTGTTACCGTTCGATGCTGCCATCGACGAACGGAACGACTCAACTACCTGCAAACGCTTCAAAGCCTCGTTCTTGCGCTGCTGCGACATATCAGTGTTGGCGCGGTTACGCAACTCGTATGAGAGTGAATCGAGGTCGATACGACACAAAAGGTCGTAGATAGCCTCGGCACCCATCTTGGCTATAAACTTGTTGGGGTCATTATCGTCGAGCGCTTGGTTGCCTTGGGGCAGATTCTCAAGAATTGTGAGATACTGCTCCTCGGTGAGCAACTGATTGGCATCGACGCCATCGAGTACATTCTCCTTTCCGGGAATATCCTGACGCGCTTCGTCATCCTTACGCGCCATTACTCCGGGCTGAATAACTATATATTTCTCGTAGTATATTACAGCATCAAGCATCTTTGTGGGAAGCCCCAAAAGATAACCTATTTTGTTAGGCAACGAACGGAAATACCAAATGTGAGCTACGGGCACAACCAATTGGATGTGTCCCATACGCTCGCGGCGAACCTTTTTCTCTGTTACCATCACACCGCATCGGTCGCAGACGATACCCTTGTAACGTATGCGCTTGTACTTTCCGCAGTGGCACTCATAATCGCGAACCGGACCGAAGATGCGCTCGCAGAATAATCCGTCACGCTCGGGCTTATAGGTACGGTAGTTGATTGTTTCGGGTTTCAACACCTCTCCACACGAATTGGCCGAAATCTCTTGCGGCGATGCAAGGCCGATGGTTATTTTCGTGAAACTGTTCTTTGTCTTATTCTCTTTTCTGAAAGCCATAGTTATATATTGACAAACGTGAAGGAAATTATTTAATCGAATGAAATGCTCAATCCTAAACCACGAAGCTCGTGCAACAACACGTTAAGCGACTCGGGAATGCTGGGAGTGGGCATTGCGTCGCCCTTTACAATTGCTTCGTAAGCCTTTGAGCGACCGGCAACGTCGTCCGACTTGATTGTCAGAATCTCTTGCAGGATGTGTGCTGCACCGAATGCCTCAAGTGCCCAAACCTCCATCTCTCCGAAACGCTGACCACCGAACTGCGCCTTACCACCAAGAGGCTGCTGTGTAATGAGCGAGTAAGGACCGATTGAACGGGCGTGCATCTTATCCTCGACCATATGACCGAGCTTAAGCATATAGCTCACACCCACAGTAGCAGGCTGGTCGAATTGCTCACCGGTACCACCATCGAAAAGATAAGTCTTACCGAATCGGGGCAGACCGGCCTTGTCAGTCCAAGTGCACAGGTCGTCGAGCGTTGCACCGTCAAAGATGGGAGTAGCAAACTTAACGCCAAGCTCCTTACCTGCACGGCCAAGCACTGTCTCGAATATCTGACCGATGTTCATACGCGAAGGCACACCCAGAGGGTTCAAGATAATATCTACAGGAGTACCGTCGGCAAGGAAAGGCATATCCTCTTGACGCACTACGCGCGATACAATACCCTTGTTTCCGTGGCGTCCGGCCATCTTATCACCTACACCGATCTTGCGTTTCTTGGCAATATATACCTTGGCCATCTTCATTGTACCCGAAGGCAGCTCATCACCAATTGTCAACGCAAATTTCTCGCGTTTTACAGCTGCATCAAGCTCTTTGTACTTGTGCAAGAAGTTAATGATTATGGCACGGATAAGATCGTTGGTGTGTGCATCGGCAGTCCACTTACTCAACTGGATTGACGAGAAGTCCATTGCCTCAAGGTCTTGCTTGGTGAACTTTGCACCCTTGGCAATAACCTCGGTACCCATAAAGTCTTTTACGCCTTGCGATACACGACCGCCAATGAGTTTCAATAGTTTGTTCACGAGGATACCTTTAAGCTCATCGACTTTCTCCATAAACTCATCGTCAATCTTAGGCAGCTTAGCCTTGTCGGCAAGCTTGGCCGAGCGTGTCTTCTCGGCACGTTGGAAGAGGCGACGACCAATTACAATACCCTGCAACGAGGGCGAAGCCTTGAGCGAAGCATCCTTAACATCACCGGCCTTATCACCGAAGATGGCACGCAGGAGTTTCTCCTCGGGTGTGGGGTCCGACTCACCCTTAGGTGTAATCTTACCTATAATAATATCACCGGGTTTAACGCAAGCGCCTACACGGATAATACCGTTCTTGTCAAGGTCTTTTGTTGCATCCTCGCTGACATTGGGAATATCGTATGTAAACTCCTCAAGACCGCGTTTAGTCTCGCGTACCTCAAGCGAGAGCTCGTCAACGTGTACCGATGTGAGTACATCCTCGCGTACAACTTTCTCGTTGAGTACGATAGCATCCTCATAGTTGTAACCTTTCCAAGGCATATAGGCCACAAGCAGGTTCTTTCCAAGAGCAAGCTCGCCACCCTGTGTCGAGTAGCCCTCGGTGAGAATATCACCGGCCTTAACACGCTGACCCTTGTCGCAAATTGGACGAAGGTCGATTGTCATATTTTGGTTGGTACGACGGAACTTAGGAATAATATACTCCTTTGAGGCAGGCTCGAAGCTGACAAACTCCTCCTCCTCGGTGCGGTCGTACTTAATTATAATCTTTGAAGCATCAACAAACTCAATTACACCGCTACCCTCGGCTACAATCTGTGTACGCGAGTCCTCGACAAGCTGTTTCTCGATACCTGTTCCCACGATGGGGGCCTCGGTAGTGAGCAGAGGTACAGCCTGACGCATCATGTTTGAACCCATCAAAGCACGGTTGGCATCGTCGTGCTCAAGGAAGGGGATAAGCGATGCTGCGATTGAAGCAATCTGCTGGGGTGCAACGTCCATAAGCTCGACACGACCGGGCTCGACAACAGGATAATCGGCATCCTGACGCGATTTTACCTTCTTACGAATAAAGTTACCCTGAGGATCAAGCGGAGCGTTACCTTGAGCAATTATCTTACCCTCCTCTTCCTCGGCTGTGTAGTAAACAACATTGTCGTTGTTAATATCAACCTTAGAATTTGCCACAGGACGATAAGGTGTTACAATGAACCCAAGCTCATTTATCTTGGCATAGATACAGAGCGAAGATATAAGACCGATATTGGGACCCTCGGGTGTCTCAATGGGACACAGACGTCCATAGTGTGTATAGTGTACGTCTCGAACCTCGAATCCTGCGCGGTCGCGCGAAAGACCACCGGGACCAAGAGCCGATAGACGGCGCTTGTGAGTAATCTCGGCCAGAGGGTTCGTCTGATCCATAAACTGCGACAGCGCGTTTGTTCCGAAGAATGTGTTTATCACTGCCGACACAGTTTTTGCGTTGATTAGGTCGGTGGGCGAGAATACCTCATTGTCGCGCACATTCATACGCTCGCGGATTGTACGAGCCATACGTGCAAGACCCACAGCAAACTGGTTCGAGAGCTGCTCGCCTACTGTGCGCACGCGACGGTTACTCAAGTGGTCAATATCATCGACAACAGCCTTAGAGTTTACCAGACCTATCAGATATTTAATAATTTCAATAATGTCCTCTTTGGTCAACACACGTACCGACATATCTGTCGAGAGACCCAACTTGCGGTTGATGCGGTAGCGACCAACATCACCAAGATCGTAACGCTTCTCCGAGAAGAAAAGGTTATTGATAACCTCACGAGCGCTTGCATCGTCGGCGGGGTCGGCATTACGCAACTGACGGAAGATATAGTTTACAGCCTCTTTCTCCGAGTTACTGGTATCTTTGTCAAGTGTATTGAAAATAAGTGTATAGTCGAGTGCATCGGGATCGCTGTTCTCTTTGTGCAACAGAATGCTCTCGACACCGCTGTCAAGAATGCGGTCAACGAGGTCGGCCTCAAGAATAGCCTCACGATCGACAACAACCTCGCTACGTTCAATTGATACAACTTCACCTGTATCGGGGTCAACAAAGTCCTCTTGCTTTGTCTTTACCACACGGCCGGCCATTTTTCGACCGATGGCTTTTTTAAGATTGGCTTTATTTACTTTTAGCTCCTCGGCAAGGTCAAAAATCTCAAGAATATCCTTGTCGCTCTCGAAGCCAATTGCACGCAACAAAGTTGTTACGGGCAACTTTTTCTTACGATCGATGTAAGCATACATTACATTGTTTATATCTGTAGCAAACTCAATCCAAGAACCTTTGAAAGGAATAATACGTGCCGAATAAAGAGGTGTACCGTTAGCGTGTACACTCTGTCCAAAGAATACACCGGGTGAACGATGCAACTGTGATACCACAACGCGCTCGGCTCCGTTAATAATGAATGTTCCCTGTTTTGTCATGTAAGGGATGGGCCCAAGGAATACATCCTGAATAACTGTGTCGAAATCCTCGTGATCGGGATCGGTACAATAAAGTTTTAACTTTGCCTTTAGGGGGACACTGTATGTAAGTCCACGTTCGAGACACTCAGCTATAGAGTAGCGGGGTGTATCAATATAGTAATCCAGAAACTCCAGAACAAAATTGTTTCTTGTATCCGTAATAGGAAAGTTCTCGGCAAATACTTTGTACAAACCATCATTAACTCTCTTTTCGGGTGGAGTATCCAACTGGAGAAAGTCCTCAAAGGACTTCAATTGTACTTCCAAAAAGTCCGGGCAAGGCATCGGATCCTTAATAGAAGCAAAGTTAATTCTTTGATTATTAGTTTTCAACGACATTGTGGCAAATGTTTTAGAACTTAGTTTTGTTTTTTACGCACAAAAGGTTATGAACCCTCTTCGGGGGGTTCATAACCATTAACCCTTATCAGGGTCCGAGTTTACTTATTTCAGCTCGATCTCTGCACCAGACTCCTCGATTGTCTTCTTGAGAGACTCAGCCTCTGCCTTGGGAAGACCCTCTTTGAGTGTGCTGGGAGCACCGTCAACAAGCTCCTTAGCCTCTTTCAAGCCAAGACCACAAGCCTCCTTAACGGCCTTAACAACCTGAAGCTTGTTAGCACCTACTGACTTCAATACTACGTCGAACTCAGTCTTCTCGGCAGCAGCCTCAGCTGCGCCACCTGCTGCGGGAGCAGCAACTGCTACAGCTGCAGCAGCGGGTTCGATACCATATTCTTCTTTAAGGATAGTTGCAA
>CAYYEL010000109.1:0-5875 GCA_964470845.1 uncultured Bacteroidaceae bacterium
GCGCAGAAGAAGGTGAACTCCTTAAGCTCGCTCAAAGGCTCGCCACTCTCGGGTGCGTACTCAAGAACGGGATAATCGCCTGCAACGTAAAGCGTGGGAATAATTGCGCCCTCTTGTGCATCGGCATATGAACCGTAGCTCGAATATTTAGTAGAGTACTGTATGTATTTATTCTTTTCGACGTTTGTGATTGTGGCTGTACCATCCTCGTTGATGGCAATTGTCCAAACACCTGCCGATTCGGGAATCTCGTCGCTTACATTGAAGTTATTGTATGTACCGCTCATATATAGGTATTTACCATTGGCATCCTTAATGTAGTAGCCACCCTCGGCAGCCTCAAGCTCGAATGCGTAGTAAACCATATCCTCGATGAACGAGCCTTTTACCTCTACCTCGCGTGCGCTGAGATAACCATACTTTCCTTCGACAGAGAGTGCCACAAGATTATCGGCAGCGATAAGAATCTTACCTTCTTTAAGCTCGTCAACCGATTTTACTGCTGCGAAAGGTTTCATCTCGCTTATGATGTAAGACACCTCTGTAACGGGGCTTACATACTGCTCCTCGCCGATTGTAAGAACGGCAATCACCTTATATGTAGCGTCGCGGCCTACGTAGAGGCTGCCATAGATGCGGTTCGACTCCACTGTGGGCTCGTCGCCATTATCGGTGTAGTAGTAACGCAGAGTGTAATCTGTACCCTCCTCTACGCCTGCAATCTCCGATACGAAGCTGACATTCTGTGTCACGGGATATACGCCCGACTCGACCGAAGCAACGGGAGCAGATACTGAAATACCGCCCTCGACAGCCATTTCGACCTTGATTGCTGTGATATTAAGCGTAGCTGTTACTGCAAATTCAACACTCTGAGCCTCGCCTGTCCAAGTGCCTGCATCGAAGCCCTCAGCTGTCATAGTAGCAACCTTGCCACCCTCAAATACTATACTTGTCAGCTTAGCACCAACGGGAGCAGACACTGTAATTGTAGAACCTTTATAAGCACGAAGCTCGTAAGCAGGGCCCTTCTTAGTCCAAACGCGTGCACCATAGCTTGCAGTGCCCTTGTTTAGGTTCACCGATACTCCGTTGTTTGTAAATGTAACATCCTCAAACTCAACGCCTGTTGAAGCCTCCTCACTGGGTGTTACCGAGGGCTCAAGACCTGTGGGATTAGTAAAGTCAAACTCAGCTGTTGTGGGCTGCGAAGGCTCGGGCTCGGGAGTTACGCGACCGGCCTCAATTGCTGCGATAAGGGTCGCAAGAACCTCAGTTGCTGCATTCATCTCCTTAACACTCATTGCCTCGGCGGCAGTAACTTTCTTATACTCGGCGGCAAGAGCTGCAACCTCGTCAAACACATTTACAAACTCGTTGGCAACCGAACTGACAACACTCGAAAGGCCAAACTCGGACATATGCCAATAGATACGCTCGGCAGTAACAAGGAAGCGCAAGTGGCTGTAAGCCTCGGGAGCGGCAATTACGCTCGATGCCCAAGCCTTGTCGCCTGCCTGCGGCAGCCCGTTTTCAATCTTTGTGATTGTTGTGAAAGCCTCGCCGTCGGTGCTACCCTGTACCTCTATTGCATCGGGGAAGTCGTTGCCACCGGCAAATACGCGTGTATGGTAGTTGAACGAGAAATTCTGAATGGGCTCGCCGAGGTCTATCTGAATCCAGTGTGTATCTTGGGGAACGGGGTCGCTCCACTGCGAGTGGAAGAATGTACCTGTATCACCGTCGATAAGGTCGGCAATAGGGCCTTCGTTGGGCTCGGGATAGTTAGCCCACAGATAACCGGCAGCAGAAGCGTCGGATGTCTGAAGCGTTACAGCGCTTTCCTCTACCGACATCTGAGCCTCGGCAAGCAACGCAGCAGCCTTGTCTGTTACCTCTTTAAGAGCCGCAGCAGCAGCCTCTACCTCCTCGTCAGAGGGAGCAAAAAGTGTAGAAATTTCCTCGGCCGAAAGAACGCCGTTATATACGGCAACAGCGCTTATCTGTCCATCAAACACCTCCATTGCACCCTCGGCAGTCATTCCACCACCAATGTAAATTTGAGCACCGGCGTGGTCTTCTTTTACCATTTTCGGGGTAGCAATCTCGTATGTACCGAAGTTACGATCCATAACAGATGTACCGTTTATATAGGCCTTAAAATTGTTGTTTGTAGGATTCAGAACATATACCAGTACAACATCCTCGGTCGAAGCGGGAACAGAACCGGCCGAATAGCGGTCGCCTGTCTTACACGATGCCAAATAGCTTAGATTAGCATCGCTTGTACCGTATGCAACGTAAGCCGAACCTGTGGGCATAGCATCGGTGTTTGCTGCCTGCGTGGGATCAGACGTACAGAAGAGCGCCTTTCGTCCGCTCATTGCCGCTGTATTTATTTTCAAAGCAACGGTAAGGTCGGTTAAAGCAAACACTTTAGCAGCATCCTCATCGCTTAGCTGATAAGGAGCACCGGCAATCTCGGTTAATTGTAACACAAGACCAACCTCGGGCTCAGGTTCTGGTTCAGGCTCGGGCTCGGGCTCAACTGTTGCAGCCTCTACTGCATATACATAGTGGATAGTCCATCCACCTGTGCCTGTATTATATTTAGGCTCCCCCGAATCGCCATTTTGTACATTTATCCAAGCCTCCGAGTCGTTAACAAAACGAACCAGCATATCCTCGGCATCAATGTAATCCTGTGAGTCAGCATCGCCATTGAAGTTTGCCGAGCCTGAGCCGGCTGTTGTCGGGTTGGTTGTAGTAAACACAGCCGCTCCCTCAATTGAACCAAAATCTTTGGGCGAAGTTGCCTGCATATAGGTTCCGTCTAACTTCATAAGATAGTAAGAACCGGCCGCTCCCTCAAATACAGGCTGCCACACAAACACCGCTGCGTCTGTAAAATCGGCTGCGCTGTAGGGAGCAGCACCAGTGTTGCCAACATAATAGTAATTATTGGTTCTTGAAAGGTTTTTTATGGCAATAAGAGTAGATGCTGTTTTTGCATTCAACTCACCAGAGCTCAAGCGCACCTCGGTGAGGCTATAGCTCTGTGCCAACGCTGTCATTGTCATAGCAAAAAACAGCGACAAGAAAAGTGTAAATTTTCTCATATAAGTTGCATTAGGTTAATAAAAAGGTTATTTAATTATTTATTTTTTGATAACATTGTTGCACCGAGTTCTAAGTGAACACATTAGTATATACATTGGCAAATGTAATATTAAAAAACATAAATTCTTTATGTTTAAAAAAAAATTTATTAACAGGCTGTAAGATAATGAGACGTCTATCAAGCAAAAAAGCGGGCAGCCTAACAATAGACTGCCCGCACTATTTTTCTTAAATATACAAACACAATTACTTAACAAGAACCTTTTTACCGTTGACAATGTAGATACCCTTAACAGGATTCTCTACGCGACGGCCGCTAAGGTCGTAGATACCCTCAACAGTTGTCTCACCTGCAATCCGGTCGATACCTGTATCCTCACCTGCAACATACTCCTCGATTGCCATTGCAGATGTCCAGCTACCCATAAAGTGAGGCAGAGCACCATGGTAGAATGTAGAACCCGAGCTATTGGGAGCGGGGAATGTACCGTTTACTTGATAAGCCATAAGACCAAAGAGCATCTCGTATGTTACATCAGCCTCGCACTTAGCGTTGGGATACATCTTAACAAGTGTAAGACCCACCTTGCTCTCCGAGATACCTGTTGCACTGCCCGAAGCTGCACCACCGCCGGGGAGTGTCAGATATTTACCATCGTAAGTAACGAATGAGTATGTGCCATCCTCGTTATCCTCGCAGGTGAACACAGCGGTCTCGGGATAAGAGAGGCCCTGACTTGTGAGTGTATCCTGAACCATTGAGAGTGTGTAGTCGCCACCCTCAACTGCCACGTAGTCGAGGAAGTTACGACGGCCACCGTATGTAACGAATGTAAGAGTATATTTTGTTCCGTTTGTAGGCATTACAACCTCCTCGGTTTTGTAATACTCTTGCAGAGCCTCGGCAAGTGTCATACGTGCCAATGTTGTGGGCTTAGCCTCGGCAACATCAATAGCAGCCTTGAATGCATCACGACCGGCTCCTGTGGGATAACCTACACCCTGAAGGTTATAAATCTCCTTAACCTCGGCAATATACTCGATTGTCTTGGGGTCGTCGGCCTCAGAACCAAGACCCCTGATAAGCTCTACAAGGTCGTTAAGCTCGGTAATCATAGCCATAATATCGTCGGCTTTATCGTCGCCTCTTAAGTACATCTCGTTAGCCTCGGCATAAAGCGCAACAAGCTCGCGAATATATGTTACGTGGGGGAGATAATTCTCGGCTGCAACCTCGCTGGCAAGCTCGTTAAGTCCAAACTCGGACATATGCCAGTAGATACGCTCGGCTGTAACAGAGAAACGCAGATATTTGTAGGGCTGGTCGGCGTTAATATCGCCCGACTCCCAAGATTTATTTGACATCTGAGGAAGGTCTTTATCAAACACTGCAATAGGAGTAAACTCTACGCCGTCGTTACTACCCTGAACCTCAATTGCGTCGGGGAAGTCGTTGCCGCCATCAAATACACGTGTGTGGTAATTGAACGAGAAGTTCTGAAGGGGAGCCTCAAGATCAACCTGAATCCAGTGTGTATCTTGGGGAACGGGGTTGCTCCACTGCGAGTGGAAGAATGTGCCTGTATCGCCGTCGATAAGACCTGCAATGGGACCCTCGTTGGGCTCGGGATAGTTAGCCCACAGATAGTTTGCAGCCGCAGGGTCGGTTACTTGGAGCTCCACCTTACCACCGCCGGTAGCCGAATACTGCAAATCCTCGATGATAAAGAGGTCAACATTCTCAATTACAATTGAAAGGCTGTCGAGTGCCTGCTGACGCTGCTGCTCGCCAAGAACGAGATTATTAGCAAGTACCTCGGTAAGTGAATCTACTGCTGCATAGTCGCCAACCTCTGAAATTGAGATTGCATATATTTGGTTGGCAAGGTTAGCACCCGAGCAGTACATATATCCGCTATAATCATATCCTGTCTGCGGATAAGCTGCTATAAGTTTATCGCCGTCAAAAGCCAAGCTCCAAGGGAAATTGGCATCGCCATAGGTATTCTCTAACACAGCTACATAAGATGTGGGAATATCCATCAAATGAGCACCATCATTTTTGTGTGCTACGAACTTACCTGCACCGATGTTATAAAGATACAGTTTGCCATCGCACTCAACAACAGTAAATTGTTGACGAGGATCGTTGATGTCATTGGGAATTTGAAGAGAGTATGAGCTCCAAATAAGTCCGTTAAGCTCGGGGCTCTCTTCTGAATCGGGATACATTGCAGTCGAATATGTATAAGGCTGCAACCACGCCCACTCGAACCAGTAGATTTTTCCGGGCTTAAAATCCTCAATGCTTGAGATTGGATTCTGTGCAAATGCTGTCATAGCAAATGCCACGAACATTGATAAGAAAAGTGTAAATTTTCTCATAAAATAAAGTTTTAGTTGGTTAATTATAAGCACAATAGCGATGCGCTAACTGTTCTTTAAGTTTCAGCACAAGGCCTGTGCACAGATTTATACTTTATGGCAAAGATAAATAATATATTTTTAAAATAAATATTTTTTTTATTTTTTTTGATTGCATAAAAGTCTATTTATTGCAAAAAAATTGACAAAGAGGACGCCTCGGATATTAACGCTGCGAGGCTGTTTAAAGAGGCAAAAAAGAGGAGCGATAATGTTTGTGTGCATTATAAAGGCTGACAGGAAAAGTCGTATAGACTTTTTCTATCAGCCTTTATGCTATAAATAATTATTTACTTATTTAACAAATACTTTGGCTGCGCCCAAGTGCTTT
>CAYYEL010000110.1:0-5829 GCA_964470845.1 uncultured Bacteroidaceae bacterium
GGGGTGTCTATGCTCCTGAATTTGGTGCGCAATAAGGTGGCGAGTGTTCTTTTGGGCGTCTCGGGACAGTCGGTGATTGCTATATTCAACCGCACTATACAGATGTTTAGCGATTGTACGGGGCTTAGTCTCTCGTTCAGCGCTATAAGAACAATGGCCTATGCTTATGAGAATTGTGATGCAAGCACTGTGCAGCGCTGTGTGAAGGTGGTGCGCAGTGTGGCTTTTCTTACGGGCATCGTGGGTATGTTGCTTATGTTGTGTGTAACGCCTTTTATCAGTGAATGGATTTTTGGCGATAATCACACTTATTATCTGCCTCGTTTTCTGATGCTTGCGCCTGTGGTCTTTTTTATGGCTGTCTCTAATGGTGAGCTTGCTATTTTGCGCGGAATTAAGCAGTTGAATAAGGTGGCTGTCTATACTTTTGCTTCGGCTTTAATATCGCTTTTGGTGGCTGTGCCGTTGTACTGTGTGATGGGTGTTGGAGGTATATTCCCGACAATTCTGCTCACTGCTTTCTTGCAAATGGCGACGCTGCTCTATTTCTCGTGTCCGTTGTACAGATATTGTGTGGCGCCTTTCTCGTTCAAGATTCTGCGTGAAGGATGGGATATGGTTAAACTGGGGGCAGGATATATTTATGCTTCTATCCTTGCTTCGTGTGCAATGTGGTTTATTTGTGCTATGCTCTCGGATATTGGCGATGGCGAGACGGCCGGACTGTTTACTGCGGGATTGGCAATGGTTACGTTGTTGCCCGGGGTGTTGTTTGCTGCTCTCGACTCAGAGTATTATCCGCGCCTTTCCGGGATAGCTGCGTCGGTGCATCGTCGCAATAGTATGATAAATGAACAGGTTGAGGTACAACTGCTCATACAATCGCCTGTGCTTATGGCTTTTATGGTGGCAATGCCTGTGTTGATTCCTCTGTTGTACAAGAGTGATTTTTCGCCGGCGGTGATAATGGCTCAGGTGGCAATGTTGGGAATGTTTATGCGTACAATGACTTTCCCTATCTCGTTTCTGCCGCTTGCTCTTAGCGATTCGTTGTTGTTTTTGGCGCTTGAGTCGGTGTATAATGTAATGCTTGTGTTGCTTGTGTTATTTGGATATAGTACGGCCGGAATGTTAGGTGTGGGCGTGGGAATTGCGCTTACGCATTTTGTCGATTTTATTGTGGTTTATGTAACTGCGCGTGTAAAGTATGGCTTTACTCTGTCGCCTCGTGTAGTGTGTTATTTTTTATTGCAGTTGCCGTTGATGCTTGTATCTCTTGGTGTGTCGATTGTAGGGCCTTCACCTTTTATATATTGGATTGCGAGTGGTGTATCTGTTTTTTTGTCGGCTGCTGTTTCGATGTATATGTTGCAGAAGTATTCTCGTTTCTTTGATACAATTGTAGATAAGATTAAGAGAAAAATAATGAGACGGAGATGATTAGATTTTATATTATATTACTCTTTGTGTTGGTTGCTCCTGTGAATCTCAGCTCGCAGGAGAATGATAGTATATCTCTTGCTGCGCCTTTTGATTTTCCTCTTTTGTTGAGTGGAAATTTTGGCGAGTTGCGCTCTAATCACTTTCACGCAGGGCTCGATTTTAAGACGCAAGGGGTGGTGGGAAAGCCCATACGTGTGCCTGCCGATGGTTATATTTCGCGTGCTTCGGTTGCAGCCGGGGGATACGGAAGGGCTGTTTATGTTACTCACAATAATGGCTATATTACGGTGTATGGCCATCTTGAGGCTTTTCCTGATAGTGTGGCGTCAAGGATACGTGCAAAGCAATATGCCGAGGAGACTTTTGCTGTGGATATTAACTTTGAGCCGTGCGAGTTTCCTGTGAAACGTGGCGAGGTGCTTGCACTGGCCGGAAATTCGGGATATTCGTTTGGTCCTCATTTGCACTTCGAGGTGCGGGCGGCAGATGGCAAGGAGATGATTAACCCCATACGCTTTTACAGCAGTCGGTTGACGGATACTCGCCCTCCGCGTGCTCATTCTATTGCTCTTACGCCTTATCCTTGCGGAGGGGTAGTAAACGGCCTACACGCGACACTTACACGTAAGCTCTCGGGCGCTCAACTGCGCGATACAATAAATGCTTGGGGCACAATAGGATTATCTGTAAAGGCCAACGATTATATGGATGGTACTAATAATACCTATGGTGTCTATTCTATTGAGGTGATTGTTGATGATTCGTTGCGTTTCAGCAGTAAAATGGACGGTTACGCCCGCAGTGAGACAAGGCTCATAAATGCTTGGGTCGATTATGACAGATATAGCAAAAAGGGTGAGTGGTATCAGAATACTTTTATTCTTGAAAATAATCCGTTGCGCATTCTTGCAGCCGATAAAAATAGGGGCTGGATGACAATAGATGAAGAGCGTGTGTATAATGTGGAGCTTCTGTTGAGCGATTATCACGGAAACACAAGCCGCTATGAATTTAATATACAAGGTGTGCGCGACTCGATTCCGGCAATAGAAACGATTGATGCGCACTATCTTTATTGGTTTCTGAATAATGAGATTTCTTATCCGGGAATGAGGCTTTCTGTCCCTCGTGGACAACTTTTCGAGAATGCCATTCTTGCTGTCGAAGAGGATAGTGCGGCAGCCGGAGTGTCGCGCCGATATAATATCGGAAACCGTATGTATCCAATGCGAGGCAGTGCGCGAATATCCTTACAGGTGCTCGATACGTTGAATGCAGTGCCCGATGAGAAATACTATGTGCGACGGGTTACAGGGAAAGGCTCATCGAATGTTGGAGGAGAGTATTGCGACGGATGGGTCTCGGCCAATATATCGCAGACCGGATGCTACGAGCTTGCGATAGATACCGTCGCACCATCGCTTAGGCCCATTGACGAGCGACGATGGGCACGCCGTGGCGTTATTACATTTTCTATGGGCGATAAAGGACGGGGAATAAAGAGTTTCAAAGGGCTTATTGACGGTGTCTTTGTGCTTTTTGAGTATAGTAGTAAGAGCGGGCGTCTGACTTGTAATTTGAGACGCGAAAAGATAAGGTGCGGTGTACATACACTGCAACTGACAGCTACCGACAATGCGGGTAATACAACCACCGTCGAGAAGAAAATAAAATACTGAGCAACTGCTTATGCGGTGTAAGCATAGCTTCAAAAAAGAATATTTTATAGAAATTAAATAAGAATTATTATGAAAAAGTTTTTTATGACAATCCTCTGTGCAGCACTCTCTGTTGCAGCTGCCGAGGCGTGTACCAATTTTATCGTCGGAAAAAAAGCATCGACCGATGGTTCTGTGTTTATATCGTATAGTGCCGACAGCTTTGGAATGAGTGGCTTTGTGGCTCATTTTCCCGCTGCAACGTACCCCGAGGGGGCTATGCGCGAGGTTTACGACTGGGACAGTGGAAAATTCTTGGGCTGTATCCGCGAGGCGCGTCAGACTTATAATGTAGTGGGAAATATCAACGAACATCAGGTGGCAATTGCCGAGACTACATTCGGTGGTCGCGAGGAACTTGTCGATACAACGGGAATAATAGACTATGGAAGCCTCATTTACATTGCATTGCAGCGTTCGCGCACTGCGCGTGAGGCTATTGAGGTAATGACAACTCTTACACAGGAGTATGGTTATTATAGCAGTGGCGAGAGTTTTTCAATTGCCGACCCCAATGAGGCGTGGATTCTTGAGATGATAGGTAAGGGTGGCGTCGAGAAGGGTACTGTGTGGGTGGCTATCCGCATTCCCGATGATTGTATCTCGGCTCACGCCAATCAGGCTCGCATCCGCACATTCGATATGAAGGACAAAGAGAATGTGATGTACTCTAAAGACGTTATAAAATTTGCACGCAAGATGGGTTATTTTGATGGAAAAGATGCCGATTTTGACTTTGCGGCAGCTTACTGTCCCGCCGATTTTGGTGGTCTGCGTTATTGCGATGCTCGTGTATGGAGTTTCTTTAATATGTATGCCGACCTCGATATGAACGAGTATCTTGCGTGGGCTTCGGGCGATGCAACGGCTACCCCTATGCCTCTGTATGTTAAACCCAAGCAGAAACTCTCGCTTCAGGATGTGCAAAAGGGAATGCGCGACCACTACGAGGGTACTCCTTTTGATGTAACACAGGATATTGGCGGTGGTATCTTCAATATGCCTTATCGTCTCTCGCCTTTGAGCTTTAAATATGAGGGTAAGGAGTATTTCAACGAGCGCCCAATATCTACTTTCCAGACAGCGTTTACATTTGTGGCGCAGTTGCGTGGCTCTCTGCCTAATGCTATCGGCGGTGTAATGTGGTTCGGTGCAGACGACTCGAATATGATAGTATATACTCCCGTGTATTGCTGTACAACCACAATTCCCGATTGCTACGCAGCCGAGTATGCCGACCCTGTAACTTTCTCGTGGAAGTCCTCATTCTGGGTGTTCAATTGGGTGGCGAATATGATATATCCCAAATATTCTATGGTGATTGATGATATGCGCAAAGTGCAGTCCGAACTTGAGGGACGTATCTACGAGCAGAGTAAAAAAGTCGAGGCCGAGGCTCTTGCATCAGTGGGTAACTCACCAAAATATGCTGTTAAGATGCTCAACGATTTTACTATTTGTGCAGCCGAGACTGCGCTTAAAGAGTGGAAAGAGTTTGGCGAATTTATTATCGTTAAATATAACGACCTTGTTGTCAAGCCCGAGACCGACGGACGTTTCCATCGTTCATCGACAGGAATCGGCGCACGTGTGAGCCGTCCCGGTTATCCCGATGCCTATAAAAAACAACTCATCGAGCAAACAGGCGACAAATATCTTATTCCATCGGCGAAATAATTGAAGTTTCTTGAATTTGTTAAAAAATATATATATCTTTACCCGTTCTTACGGATAACCTGTTTTTTAAAAGACTAACTAACTTAACAATTATAATCTATGGATCAGGAACTTATTAAAATGGTAACAGAGAAAGCCTGTGAGTGGCTCTCTCCGGCTTATGACGAGGAAACACGCAAAGAGGTTCAGGCTATGCTCGACAACGAGGATAAGACCCCCCTTATCGATGCTTTTTACAAAGAGCTTGAGTTTGGTACAGGTGGTTTGCGCGGTATTATGGGCGCAGGAAGCAACCGTATGAACATATACACGGTAGGTCGTGCTACACAGGGGTTGGCCAACTATCTGAACGAGTGTTTCAAAGACCTTGAGCAGATTTCTGTTGTAGTGGGCCACGATTGCCGTAACAACAGCCGTCTGTTTGCCGAGATTTCGGCTAATATCTTCTCGGCCAATGGTATAAAAGTATATCTTTTCGAGGATTTGCGTCCAACTCCCGAGATTTCTTACGCCATCCGTTACCTTGGTTGTCAGAGTGGTGTAAATATCACAGCCAGCCACAATCCCAAAGAATATAACGGCTACAAGGCTTATTGGGACGATGGTGCACAGATGCTCTCTCCGCACGATGTAAACACAATTAAAAACGTCGAGAGTGTGAAGGTCGAGGATATTAAATTCCAAGGTAATCCCGAACTTATTCAAATTATCGGTGAGGATGTTGACAATGCATTCCTCGACGAGGTTAAGACACTCATCATCGACCCCGAGGTTATTGCTCGCCACAAGGACTTAAAGATTGTCTATACTCCCATTCACGGATGCGGTCGTGTGCTCATCCCCTCATCGCTTCGTCGTTGGGGCTTCGAGAATATCCACTGTGTCGAGGAGCAGATGATTAAGGACGGTAACTTCCCCACAGTCGTATCGCCCAACCCCGAGAACCCCGAGGCAATGACAATGGCCATCGACCTTGCCAAGAAAATAGATG
>CAYYEL010000111.1:0-5800 GCA_964470845.1 uncultured Bacteroidaceae bacterium
CTGGAACGACGTGTTGAGTATTTTGCGCTGTTTTCTCAGAAGCTCGGCATTGAGGTCTAACTGACGCAGTGTCGAGTTGTTGCTGAGGTCGATGCGCTGTGTGGTTGCTGTTGCCATTGCTGCCTCGTGATTCTTCAGATTGTCGTCAATTACTAAATTAACGTCGGCGGTAATGCCCATAAGCACTTTTAATTGCAGTTTGGCAAGCTCGACTGCGTTTTTTCCGCTTACTACTGCCGGCCACGCACTGTTTTTCTGTACCTCGGCACTCAGTTTGTCATATTCGCTCACGCTGCCTTGGTCGAATTTTGCTTTTACAATGTCGAAGTTTATCTCGGCCTGTTTGTAGTTGTCTTGCAGCACTTTGTATGAGTCTTGTGCAAGCATCAGCTGGTAGTAGGCCTTGGTTACCTGATTGATAAGGTCTAATTTCGAGCCGCGGCTCTTTTCTACCGCAAGCTCAAGGTCGCTCTTGCTGAGGCTCATTGTTTTATAGACTGCCGGTGCATATAGGGGGAGTGCCACCTGAAGTGCGCCGTTCCAAGTGTTCGAGTCGTCCATTCCCATCTTGAAACTACCCATACTTGTCTTTATCTCGGCAACCTTAATGTTGTACGAGATTGTTCCGTCGATTGAAACTGTGGGGAGCAGATTTTGCCACGCTTCGCGCTTTGATACCTCTTTGAGCTGTATCTCTTGCTCGGCTACTTTCATTGTGGGATTCTCGCTCAATGCAAGCTCGATGGCTTTGTCGAGCGTAAGGTGCATCGTGGGGGCTTCTTGTGCGTATGTCAGCGTTACAAGTGCTAACATTGCAGCCAATGTCTTAAATCGCATTTTAATGTTCATAAATATTTTATTTATTGTTTGTTCTTCTTATCGTTACGTTTGTCAATGAATTCTTCTATTATCTGTTGTCCTTTAGGGGTTGCAATTCCGCGTAGATAGAATAGTATGAATGCTTTTCCTAATTCCTCGGCCGATTGGCTTTCAAATTTTTCTTCAAACGTAATAAGTTTTGTGTCGTGTTGAAGTATGTAAACAAGTACGTCGAGGTTTATATCTTCCCGGAAAAGCTCCTCTTCTATTCCTCTGCGCATAAGGTGCTTGACTTTGTGCCTGTTAAGACGCTCGCGTCTGTTGTTTTTTTGCTCAATGTCGGGTAGTTTTTGAAGGTCGATAAAGAATTGTTTGTTTACCTTGTTCATTATCGCAAAATATACTTCGTACATTGTCAGTATAACGTCGAGTATGTTGCGTGAATTTTTGCGCAAATGGTCGAGTATCTTGTCGGACATATATCGGTGCAGGTGCATTAAACAGATACGTAGAAGCTGGTCTTTGTCTTTGAATAACTCGTAGATCGTGCGCTTCGATACGCCTAATTCGTGAGCAATATCATCCATTTTGACGCATTTGATGCCTTTGGCCAAAAAGAGCTTGCTTGCTCCTTCTATTATGCGCTGTCTGACGTTATTGCCGATGTTGTTATTTTCGCTTTTCTTTAGTGACATAAAGAATATGTTTAGTGTCGTTTCTTCTCTTTTTATGTTCTTTTCGTCTGCAAAGTTATAAAGAAAACTTTCAGTGTGCAAAAAGTTTTCCTTATTTCTTTCTGTATATATGGTGTTGTTAAGTTTTTTTATGAAATAATATGCCGCAACCATAAAAAATGGATGCGGCATATTATAATAAGGTAGCAGATGTGTTACTCTTCTAATAGTTTTTTTAAGAATTCGTCCATCTCTTTGTCGAAATTCTTCATTAGGTCGTCGTTGATGATATATGTGTCATCGTCAACGTACAGCAAATCTACGATTGTCTCTTTATCGTCGTCGATGAGCAGGCACGAGTAGGGCTTTAGGATGTTCATATTTTCGAGTGTGCCGGCCTCTTGCGCTTCGGTTAGTTTGTTGCGCAGTGTGGCTTCTATAATGTCGTAGCAGTGCTCTTGATTAAAATGTTCCCATTCGCTTATGTGTGTGCTTGCAAGTGTATGGTCGTCGTCGTCGAAGATGGTGAGGTTGCCACTCTCGGTGTTTACGTGAAAGTGAAAGTCGGTAACGCTTGTCTCTTCGGTTGTTACGAAGCCTTTTGCCATTGTTTCGATGGCTTTTTGCAGGTTGCTGTTCGATTCTTTGCTGAGTAACATATTTGCTGCTTTTTTGTTGGTTTGTTGAAAAACTGCTGTTCTATTGTATGTGGCAGCTTTTTTTATAGGTTCTTGCCGTGGCAGTTTTTGAATTTTTTGCCGCTGCCGCAAGGGCAGGGGTCGTTGCGACCCACTGTCTTTTCGACGCGTACAGGCTCGCGGCGCATCGAACGTGTGTCGTTCTGGGCTGCTGCTTGCTGGTTGGGGTCGTCAAGATCGGCTTTTATCTCGTTGTATTGTTGTTGTCGGCGTGGACGCTCGCTCTGGGGTGCCTGATTCACTCTTGCGGGGTCTATTTGGGGGATTTGACCGCGGGTGAGCACCGACACTGTGTGGTCGTTTATCTTGTTGACCATCTTGTCGAATAGATTAACCGATTCGAGCTTGAAGATGAGCAGCGGGTCTTTCTGCTCGTAGCTGGCATTTTGTACCGAGTGCTTGAGCTCGTCAAGGTCGCGCAGATTCTCTTTCCAAGCGTTGTCGATGGTGTGTAGCAGTATGGCTTTTTGGAAACATTTAACAATCTCTTTGCTCTTTGTTTCGTAGGCCTTTACGATGCTTACGGGGATGTTGTAAAGCAGACGTCCGTCGGTGATGGGGACGGTAACAATGCCATCCTGTCCTTCGGTTTTTTGGTAAATGTACTCGATGTTGGGCTGTGCCGTGCCTGCCATACGCTCGGTCTTGCGCTTGAAATTCTCGATGGCTGCGTCGAAGCATATTTCGGCACGTTTTTCGGGATCGGCCTTGTCATACTCCTCTTGTGTGGCAAAGGGTAGCTCCATAGCCAAAATTCTGAGGAATTCGAGCTTGGCGTCGTCGTATGGGAAATTCTCGGCAATGTTGCAACAACGATCCCAAATCATATTTACAATGTCCATTCCGATGCGCTCGCCTATGAGGGCGTGGCGACGCTTGGCGTATATGACGGTGCGCTGTTTGTTCATTACATCGTCGTATTCGAGCAGGCGCTTACGAATGCCGAAGTTGTTCTCCTCGACTTTTTTCTGGGCGCGTTCAATCTGTTTTGTCATCATACTGCTCTCAATCATTTCGCCATCGGCCATTCCAACGTATTTGTTGTCCATGAGTTTGGCAATCTTGTCGCTGCCGAACAGACGCATAAGATTATCTTCGAGCGATACAAAGAATACCGATGAACCGGGGTCGCCCTGACGTCCTGCACGTCCGCGAAGCTGACGATCGACGCGGCGCGATTCGTGGCGCTCGGTGCCAATGATGGCCAATCCTCCGGCGGCTTTAACCTCGTCGCTCAGTTTAATATCGGTACCGCGACCTGCCATATTGGTGGCAATGGTTACTGTTCCCGATAGTCCGGCTTTTGCAACAATGTCGGCCTCTTTCTGGTGCAGCTTGGCGTTGAGGACGTTGTGCTGTATTTTGCGCATTGTGAGCATACGGCTGAGCATCTCGGATATTTCGACGGATGTTGTACCTACAAGCACCGGACGGCCTTGATTAACAAGGCTTTCTATCTCTTCGATTACGGCCTTGTATTTCTCGCGCTTGGTCTTGTAGATGCGGTCGTTCATATCGTTGCGGGCAATGGGGCGGTTGGTGGGTATTACTACCACGTCCAACTTGTAGATGTCCCAAAATTCGCCTGCCTCGGTCTCGGCCGTACCTGTCATTCCCGAGAGCTTGTGGTACATACGGAAATAATTCTGAAGGGTGATGGTGGCAAAGGTTTGCGATGCTGCCTCGACCTTGACGCGCTCTTTGGCCTCGATGGCCTGATGCAGACCATCGGAGTAGCGGCGACCCTCCATAATACGGCCTGTCTGCTCATCTACGATTTTTATTTTTCCATCCTCGCTGACAACGTACTCAATGTCGCGGTCGAACATTGTGTAGGCTTTCAGAAGCTGGTTTATTGTGTGTATGCGCTCCGATTTTACTGCATAGTCGGCAAGCATTTGGTCTTTCTTTTCGAGTTTCTCTTCGTTTGTGAGACTGCTGTTTTCGAGTTGTGATAGTTGTGTGGCAATATCGGGAAGTACAAAGAATTCTTTGTCTTGTGAGTTGCCTGTGATGAGCTCGATTCCTTTGTCGGTAAGATCGACGCTGTTGTGTTTTTCGTCAATGACAAAGTAAAGGGGCTCTACTGCCTCGGGCATACGTTTGTTATTTTGCTCCATATAGTACTCCTCGGTCTTTAGCATTCCGGTCTTTACACCCGGCTCGCTGAGCAGTTTTATAAGGGGCTTGTTCTTGGGCAGTGCTTTGTGGCTGCGGAACAGTGAGAGGTAGCCCTCGGTAACTTCGTCTTTATTCTCGGAGTATATCTTGCGACGTGCCTCGGCAAGGTATTCTGTTGCCAATCTCTTTTGTGCCTCTACCAGACGCTCAACTATCGGACGGAATTCCTCGAACATCTGGTCGGCTGTGCGAGGAACGGGGCCGGCGATGATAAGAGGGGTACGTGCATCGTCAATGAGCACTGAATCGACCTCATCGACAATGGCATAGTTGTGTATGCGCTGTACAAGGTCGTCGGGCTGCATTGCCATATTGTCGCGCAGGTAGTCGAAACCGAATTCATTGTTTGTGCCAAAGGTAATATCGGCAAGATAGGCGTTGCGACGTGCCTCGGAATTGGGCTGGTGTTTGTCGATGCAATCGACGCTGAGGCCGTGGAACATATAAAGCGGTCCCATCCACTCCGAGTCGCGCTTGGCAAGGTAGTCGTTCACGGTTACTACGTGTACTCCGTTGCCGGTAAGGGCGTTCAAGAATACGGGCAGGGTTGCTACAAGGGTCTTACCTTCTCCGGTTGCCATCTCGGCAATTTTTCCTTTGTGCAACACGACGCCACCGAACAACTGTACGTCGTAGTGAACCATATTCCATTTTGTGTCGTTTCCGCCGGCTGTCCAATGGTTGCTGTATATTGCATTGTCGCCCTCGATGCGTACAAAGTCGAATTTTGCGGCAAGGTCGCGGTCGAATTGTGTGGCTTTTACTGTGGTCTCTTCGTTCTCGGTGAAGCGACGTGCAGTATCTTTTACAATGGCAAAGGCCTCGGGCAGTGCCTCGTCGAGGGCTTTGTCGAGCTTTTCAAGAACCTCTTTCTCTAATTTGTCTATCTGATTGAAGATTGCCTCGCGCTTGTCGATGTCGGTGCTTTCGATGCTCTCTTTAAGGTCTGCTATTTTACGGCGTTCCTCGGTTACTGTGCCTTGTATCTTGGCCCTAAGATTGGCCGAGCGCTCGCGCAACCCGTCGTTGCTGAGTGCTGATATTTCGGGGTATATAGCTTTGATTTTATCAACCCAAGGCTTAATCTCGCGTGCATCGCGGGTGGCCTTGTTACCAAAAAGTTTACTTATAAATTCGTTAAATCCCATTATATATTAAATTGTAGTTATTTTTGAAAGAATTGTAAATTCGTGCGAAGATAGCAATAAAATAGCAATCTACTATTATATATATAGAAAAAGTTTCCCATTTCTTTTTTTTATAGTACGTACAAAAAGTGTGCCAATCTTATCGAGGATGAATAAAACAAACTTTTTGGCAGTTGCTTATTTTAATCTGTTTATGACAATATGACATTTTTTTATTATCTTCGCCACTACTGTCCCATTAAAATTTGAAATTGTTCTTTGAAATTATTGAAATATAGTT
>CAYYEL010000112.1:0-5414 GCA_964470845.1 uncultured Bacteroidaceae bacterium
AGCTTGCTTATTCAAGCATTGCCGAGCGCAAAGCAGTTGGGCGCAGCCAAAGTGCCGGTTAAGTGAGCGGAGAGGCAGTCAAGCTTGCTTGAACAGACTATCCCGAGCACAAAGCAGTTCGCGCAAAGCACAAAGTGCCGGTTAAGTGAGCGCCAACAAATACACACAAGACAAATTCCGAGCACCGATTTTTTCGGTGCTCGGAATTTGTTATCCCCCCGGCAAAAAGCAAAAAACACCTTCGACCAAGCAACACAATCGAGCCGTTCAACACACTGAAAATAAAACAGCGCGCAAACACAGTGTTAATTTTTCTTAACGGGGGGGGTAAAATGAATAATATAATAAAAACTTTAAATAAAATTATAACTTTGCAAATTGATTATTTCTAATTTAGAGAGATTATGCATAATTAAAAACAAACACCTGTGTAAAAATCGCAAACACCCCCTATACTCAAGGAAATAATATAAAGAATAATACTAACCTAAATTTATTAACCTATGAAGAAAATCCTAATTTGCTTGACGGCAATCCTATGCTTCGCATCACAAGCCTTTGCCGACAAGTTGACAGCCTCGACGACACTGCCCACACAGGGCAAGCCCGAGCACGTTTACACAATGGTAAGCGGCAACGGAGCATACGTTGGAGCAACAACCACCCCTGTACAAGGCGACAAGAGAACGGCCTTTTTGCCTTCTATGCAGTAGATGGCGTAAATGGCGCATACTACATCTACAGCCACAATGCAAAAAAATGGCTCGGATACGACAAAGCATCAAGCTACAACAATGGCAAAAGCTTTGTAAAACTCTATGACAGCAAGCCCGACGGCGCTTATTTCAACGTAAACAACTATGCCGACGACTACTACGAAATTGCCCCTTACACAACAAGCGGCAGCGTAGCCGGAAAATACCTCAACTACTATCAGGGCGCATCGGCCAACGTAGGCTTGACCCTTGGTCTGTGGCAAGATAATGGTTCAAAAGACGGTGGCAGCCGCTACACACTCACCGAGTTTGTAATTGCCGAGCGCACCTACACAATAAACGTACCCGAGGGTATTACCATAAAAATTGAAGGCAAGACATATAACAACGGTGATAAAATAACCGTCGAAGGCACTCTCGACAAGAGCAAGATTGTCGTTACCGCCCCCGAGGGACAATTTGCAGTAGTATCGATTAACGACGTCGAGAATACAATCACCGTAAACGCAGCCACACTACCCACACAGCCCCAGTGTGCACCCTACGAAAATGCTTGGGTATATCCCAAACAACAAGATAATGTAGGTGCAGCAACAATCACCGAGCAGGAAGGTACTTACACACTGAGCAACAAAGTGCTTGCAGCAAGCTATATGAAGGTAGGTGATGCACTCTACTTTGCAGGCTCGGATGCACTGAACCTTGTTGCAGGAACCGAGCCCTTCACAGTGGCATTCGGCAGCGGCGACAATGTACCCGCATCGGCAATGACACTCAAGAGCCTCGAAACAGAGACCCTCACAGCCAACCCATCGGCCGTTGGTGGTGCCGAGCATTTTGCAGGCGTACAGTTGGTTGCAGAATATGAATACACCTACAAAGAGGCCAAGATAGAGATTATATGGCGTGCAGTGCTTCGCGACGGCAGCCACTACCTGCGCACCGAGATGGAGCTCAAAGGCGTTGACGACGTTGATATGTTCAACATTATCCCTATGATATACAATGTTGACACCGAGGCAGCAGGCTCTACCCCCAAAGTAGTTGGTAACACACGCGGTGCGGTGCTTGCAAGCAACAAAATTTTTGCAGGCCTTGAGACACCCACAGCCTATAACACAGTAGGTGAGGCAACAGGCGAGAGCGACCCGTGGGAGCTTGCCGAGACACTGCCCACAGTGGCACTAACAGCACAGTCGTGGGAGCAAGTCGAGGAGGTACCCAACCGCATCACCGAGACAACGGGCGCAAGCTACCCCAACGTATATGCTTACGTTGTCGAGAATGTAACACTGAAAGAGGGTCAGAAGGTCGAGACCACAGTACAATACACAAGCGGCTCGCACCGTCTGAATTTCGGTGGTGCCGACCTTTTGGACGCCACAGGCAATATCTGCGCAGTTGACTATCACAGCGGATTCTCGGGCGTACAGCACAGCGACAACACATTCAGTTTCGTTGCCCCCTACGACGGCACATTCGCAGTGCGCGTATTTGTCGAGGACAAGACCGAGAGTATCAACGCATCGAGCAACCTCACAATAAAACTCTACAACGCCAAAGAGGGTGCAGTAATTAACACAGCCATCGTAGGTATTCAGGGTCGTTGGAGCCGCAACACCACACTCGCAGCCGATGAGACTTGGAAGGTAGGCGCAGTGGTAGGTCTTATTGCACAAGACGGCAAAGAAAGCAGCGAAAACATCCGCGAGACACAGAAACGTCGTTCGTTCCTTGCTTACAGCGAGCGCGAGCGTGCAGTGCCTTGGCGAGTATTCCCCCACTACAACAGCTGGTACGAGCTTAACATCGACCGTAACAACGCCGCTCCCGGACAAGAGCACACCAACTTTACAGCCGATCAAGTGCTCGACGTAATGCAACAGTGGAAGGAGAATTTCTACGATAAATATGGCGAGGGCATTGCAGCCTTTGTAATTGATGATGGTTGGGACAACTACGGCCCGTGGACATTCCACAAAGGCTTCCCCAACGAGATGCGCGATATTACAGCCGCAGCCAAAGAGATGGGCGCCGGTGTAGGTGCTTGGTTAGGCCCTGTTGGCGGTTACGGACAGAGCGGTAACTACCGCCGTGCTTATTGGAGCAATCAGGGTGGAATGCAGTTGTCGAACCCCCTCTACTACAAGACCTACCTTGAAGCAGCCGATAACCTTGTTTGCCGTCAGGATGGTCAGGCAGGCTTTAACCCCGCCACCGACAACTACCTATTCTTTAAGTATGACGGAATTTCGGCACAATTCTCGGCCACAGGTCCCGACGCAGGCGACACAGGCAACGAGAATGCCGAGGGTATCATCCGCCTCGAACAATACGTACGCGAGAATATGCGCGAGGATATTTTCTTCAACACCACGGTAGGTACTTGGGCATCACCCTTCTGGTATCAGATTTCTGATGCTACGTGGCGTCAAGAAGCCGACTACGGCGAGGCAGGCAACAACACTATCGACCGCGAGAAGTGGATTACCTATCGCGACCGCCTCGTTTATCAGAATTACGTAACAAACTCGCCTCTGTGCCCCATCAACACATTGATGACCCACGGATTCATCCTCACAAAGTTTGGTGCGGTATCTAAGAATATGACATACGATGCCGTATTGCGCGAGCTTCGCTGTGCGTTCGTGTGCGGTTCGGGCATGGTTGAACTTTATGCCGACTACTCTCTTATGAACAGCATCAATAATGGTAAGCTGTGGGAGGATCTTGCCGAGTGCGTAGCTTGGCAGAAGAAGAATGCCGACGTGCTTCCCGATGTTCACTGGGTTGGTGGTAATCCTTGGACAGGTAGCGTACAGCAGGTTTATGGCTGGGCTTCTTGGAACGGTGCAAAGGCAACATTGGCACTGCGCAACGGTGGCAACAATCAGCAGACTTATACATTTACTCTGCGTGAGGCTCTTGAGATTCCCGCAAATATCAGCGGTGCAATCATCTTGAATAAGTCGTTCAAGGTACAGGATGCTCTTGCAGGCCTCACCGAGGGCGTTGCAATAGACATCGACCAGCAGTTGACCGTTACCCTTCCCGCAAGCTCGGTATTTGCATTTGACGGTATCAACAGCGACCCCTCACAAGTCCCTTTTGAGGTAACCGGCCTCAGCCCCAAAAGCACCGAGGCTATTGAGACTATCAAACTCACTTTCAACAGCGAGATTAAAGAGGGCACTGTAAACGAGAATACACCCACAGGCGGTGCACTTGCACTTTACGACGAGAAAAGAGAGACTGTAGTTGCATACAGCAACGGTGCAACATTAGAGGGAAGCACACTCATCGTTACACTCGACAAGAAAGTAACTACCCCGGGTGTTTACCATCTTCTAATCCCCGAGGGCGTTGTTGCCCGCGCAATTGACGACAAGCCCTACAGCGGATGGCATACAATAACAGTGGTAGCTCCCACCCCTCTTGAAATTAAGAGTGTCGAGCCCGCCGAGGACATCTACTCGCTCAAGAGCATCGCCCTAACATTCAATAAGGAGATTGCCGATGCAGCAACAGGCGCAACCGTTCAGTTGTTGGACGAAGATGGCGAGAGTGTAACAACCACAACTTACAGCGTCGAGGGCAAGGTGCTCACTGTTACTCTTGCCGAGGAGGTTACAACACCCGGAGAGTATGCCATTGTAATTCCCGAGGGCGTAGTTGTGGGAAAAGCTATCGGTGATTCATTCAGTGGCGTACAGCTTATCGTTGTTGAGGAGTTTGACATATACGAGCCCACAAACACCGGTTCAAAGACACGCAGCGACCGTAACATCAACACTATTGGCATCACAAGCGAGGCATACGGTACAAGCGAATATACACTCTCGGACACCGAAAAGGGATTCGACTACGTTGTTCTTATAAACAAAGAAGAACCTGTAAACTTTACCGTTGCAGCAGGCGAGGAGGTTACTCCCACCGTTAATGCCGCAGGCTCTTGGATACACTTTGCAGTATATGTCGATTATGATGCCGACGGCTTCACAGCCGGCATCAAGGAGGGTAGCAACTGGGAGCCCACAGGCGACCTTGTATCATACTCGTTCTACAACAACGGTGCAGACAGCGACGCACTCGGTTGGAACAGTGTCGGTACAGAGATTACAGGTGGCGACCGCAACAAGCCCTCGCTCCCCTCGTTCAAAGCTCCCGAAAAGGAGGGTACTTATCGCATCCGTTTCAAACAAGACTGGTGTAACATCGACCCGATGGGCGACGCAGACGGCAAATTTGGCGACTTTAAAGAGAATGGTGGTACAATCATCGACGCTCTGCTTATTGTTACATCAACCGAGGGTATCGAAGAGGTAAATGCAACAGCCGAGAATAACACCATCTACGACCTCACAGGCCGCAAGATTCAACGAGTTACCGACGCAGGCATCTACATTATAAACGGAAACAAAGTGCTGATTAAGTGAGAGCAATGATTGAAAAGCTTGCTTATTCAAGCATTGCCGAACGCCAAGCAGTTGGGCGCAGCCAAAGTGCTGATTAAGTGAGAGCAATGATTGAAAAGCTTGCTTATTCAAGCATTGCCGAACGCCAAGCAGTTGGGCGCAGCCAAAGTGCTGATTAAGTGAGAGCAATGATTGAAAAGCTTGCTTATTCAAGCATTGCCGAACGCCAAGCAGTTGGGCGCAGCCAAAGTGCTGATTAAGTGAGAGCAATGATTGAAAAGCT
>CAYYEL010000113.1:0-5405 GCA_964470845.1 uncultured Bacteroidaceae bacterium
GTGCGCACGCCCGCTTCGACGCCACCGCACGCCGATACTGTTATTATGTATCTACCGAAAAATCACCCTTTGCTCGTCGATACGCCTGCCGTGTGGGGCGCGACATTGATTTTGAGGCAATGAACAGAGCCGCTGCAATTTTGCCGGAATATACCGATTTTACCAGCTTCAGCAAACTGCACACCGATGTAAAGACAAATAACTGTCGCATTGTGCAGGCCCGTTGGTGCAGGATAGACGACACTCATTGGGTTTTTGAGATAGAGGCCGATAGATTCTTGCGTAATATGGTGAGGGCAATTGTGGGCACACTGCTTATGGTTGGGCGCGGACGTATGACACTCGACGATTTTCGTCGAGTGATAGAGCAGAAGGAGCGTTGTGCAGCCGGAGACTCGGCCGTTGCCGAGGCACTCTTTTTGGTCGAGGTTAAATATCCCCAAGATATATACTTATGATGTGGGTGCTGTTGGCTTTTGTATCGGCTGCCCTTTTGGGGTGCTACGATTTTTTCAAGAAGGTATCGCTCAAGGATAATTCGGTTCTTGCGGTGCTGTTCTTGAATACACTCTTTTCGAGCATAATATTTGCTCCTTTTATTCTACTATCGCACACAGATGTTGTTACCGCCGGTTTTTTATATGTACCATCGGGCACCCTGCACGAGCATCTGTTGCTGATGCTAAAGGCCGTGATTGTACTCGGCTCGTGGCTTTGCGGATATATTGGTATTAAGCATTTGCCAATAACCATCGTCTCGCCCATACAGGCTACCCGTCCTGTGCTTGTGTTGCTTGGTGCTCTGCTGTTGTTTGGCGAGCAACTGAACACCTATCAGTGGATAGGAGTACTGACGGCCATAGTATCGTTTTTCCTGCTCAGTCGCAGTGGCAAGCGCGAGGGTATAAATTTTGCCCATAATCGTTGGATTTTCTTTGTTGTCGCAGCGGCTCTTCTGGGCGCTGTCAGTGCTCTGTACGATAAATTCCTTATGCGCACGCTTCAGCCTATGTTCGTGCAATCGTGGTTCAATATATATCAATGTATTCTTATGGGTGCAATAGTGCTTGCTATGAATATGTTGTCAAAAACACAACGCAGCAAGCGCTTCGTGTGGCGATGGAGTATTCCGATGATTTCTCTGTTTCTTGCCGTTGCCGACTTTTGTTATTTTTCGGCTCTGGCCGAGGAGGATGCGCTCATTGCTGTTGTATCAATGATTCGTCGCGGCAGTGTGGTTGTTGCTTTTGCCTTTGGAGCACTGCTGTTGCACGAGAAGAATTTGAGAAGCAAGGCTGTTGACCTTTTATTGATATTATTAGGATTGTTTTTCTTATATCTTGGTTCAAAATGAAAAGACTGAAATTTTTAGTGATAATCTTTGCACTTTTTTGCGGCCACGCAGGGGCGCAGAACCTGCGCACATTGTTTGTTGAGATGCCCGATACTCTGTTGCCTCTGCTCACAACCAATGACCGAAAGGACCTTATCGACTTTTGGGATGCACGTATGACAACTCCCGTAACCAACCGCCTCGATGGAAAGAGCCGTATAACTGCACTGACCGATGATTTTCTGTCGCTGAATCTTACGGGCAGCTCGTCGATGCAGATAAAAAGGCTTCCTTGCAGCGAGGGTGGTGATACGCTTCTGTGCGTGATAAACACCGTTGGTGGCAAGGTCTCGAATAGCCGTCTGCGTATCTTTGATAATAGTTGGCGAGAGGTCGATGTGTGCTATTTTGAGAGGCCTGCAATAAAGGATTTTTTTACCCCTTCGGACAGTGTTGCCGAGGCTCTTGACATTTGCGATATTTATCTTGTGAGATTAAGTCTATCGGCCGGAAACGATACTCTGCGAGCCGATTATACAATGCCCCACTATATGACACGCGCCGACTCGGCACGTATAGCACCGCAGCTGCGCACGCCTTATTATCGATGGACGGGCAGGCGCTTCGAGCAATAATGCGCTGTTACGTTAAAAAATCAGGGTGCATCTTTTATAGGATGCACCCTGATTTTTTATTGTTTGGTTCAATAATCAATATCCGAAAATATCCTTCTGTGTCAGGCGTATAATCTTGCCCCATTTTTCGAGAGACTTCATATCAAGGTCGCTCTCACGTCCTAAAATGCAGGTAATATATTTACGTCCCTTTATATTGCTCTGCTGATAGGCAACAACGTCGTCGAGTGTCATTGTTTGTATCGCTTCGTAGAGCTTGCGACGTGTATCATCTTCAAGATTCAGCTTCTCTTGGTCGAGGAAGTAACTGAGTACACGGTCGCGGGTGATACGCTCGGTGCGCATACGTCCTATAATGGCCTCCTTTGCAATTTTGAATGCCTGCTCACTCACGGGCATATTGTTTATTATTTCGTCAAAAGCGCTGAGGGCATCAATCATCTTGTCGTTCTGTGTGGCAATGTATGTCCAATAGTAGGCGGGAAACTCAATGCGCCACGGCTCAATCATATAGGCCATCGCGCTGTATGCAAGGCCTCGTGCCTCGCGCATTTCTTGGAATACGATGCTATTCATTCCACTGCCGAAGTACTCGTTGTACATTGTGATGATAGGCGATTTTTCTGCGTCGTACATCTCGCCCTTGTTCGATACAGACGACATATATATCTGATTGGCGTCGTAGGGGGCGATATATACAATATTCTCATCGGCCTGTTGATATTTGAAAGTATCATTCTTCTTTACACTCTTCAGGTTCTCGGGTATCTTGTGTCGGTTGGCAACAATTGTCGAGGCTTCGTCCATTGTCATCGGGCCATAGTAGAGCACCCGGTGTTCCATAGTGGATAGTTGTGTGATAGTCTGAATAAGTGTTTCGGGCTTCATACTCTTTAATTCGCTCTCACTTAGAATGTTCTTTGCCGGGTTGTTTGCACCATACAGAGCATATTGGCGCAGCATATTGAAATTCACACTCTGGTTGGCTTTATTGTCGGCACGTGATTTTAGAATATCGGCTACAAGGCTTTTGTAAGCAGCCTCGTTGGGCTGTGCATCGGTAATTACCTTTTCGAGCAGCTCTACAGCCTTGTCCATATTCTCGGATAGTCCGCTCAGAACAATAGAGACCTGTGTGTTTCCTACGCTTATATAGTAGTTGCAAGCAAGATTGTAGAATGCTTGCTTAATCTCGGCTGCACTCATATCCGATGTGCCAAGATAGTCGAGATAATCGCGGGCTGTGCCCAATGCCTTTATTTCGTTAGTACCAAAATCAAAGCTATATGTTAACGAGAAGACGTCGTTCATTGTGTTTGCCTTGTATAGCATCGGAAGATTGCCGATATTTCCCTTGCTCATATCTTTGTCAAAATCGACAAATACCGGCTCGATAGGTACTACCGTTGACGCTTGTACCTCGCGCAAGAAAGCACTCGCTGTGTCGCGATTCATAAAGATTGGGGTGATTGTCGGCTTTGCAATTTTCTTTATGTCGGGGTCTTGTCCCTGACGTTTATATACAATTGCGTAGTTGCTGTCTTTGAGATATTTGTTGGCAAAATCTACAACATTTTTCTTGGTGATTTTCTCCATTTTGGCAATACGGTTCACCATATCAGCCCAAGGTATGTCATTGACAAAGCTCGTTACAAAAAAATCGGCACGTGCCGAGTTGTCCTCAAGCATCTTCTGTATTTGTAGTTTGTAGTTTGCAATTCCTGCCGATAGTAACGATTCGTCCCATTCGCCATTGCGTAGAGCCTCAATCTGTGCAAGCAACAGTGCCTTTACCTCGTCGAGCGATTGTTCCTCTTTGGGTGTACCCTGCATAAAGTAGGCGTTGTAGTCGCTCTGCTCATATATGAACGAGTAGGCCGAGAGCAACTTCTGGTCTTGTAGAAGGTTAAGGTCGATGAGGCCTGCCATACCATTGTTCATAATAAGATCTACAACGCTAAGCATCAGTGCCTCGTCCGAGGATGCTTCGGGCAGACGCCAAGCGAGGGCTACACTCTCTGCCTCTAATCCCCACACCTCTTTTACGACCGGCGCGGTAATTTCGGCCTCGGGCTCGAAAGTCATCATCTGAAGCTCGGGGTTAGGCTGCATATCTCCAAAATATTTTTCGATAATCTTCATAACCTCGTCATAATCAAAGTCGCCCGACATACAGATTGCCATATTGTTGGGGACGTACCACTTTTTGTAGTAATTCTTGATATTGGTTATCGAGGGGTTTTTCAGGTGCTCCTGTGTTCCAAGAACAGTTTGTGTGCCGTAGGGGTGATTCTTGAAGAGTGCCGAGAGCATTGCCTCGTAGAGTTTGCGGTTGTCTTGTGTGAGGCTCATATTCTTTTCCTCATATACGGTCTCAAGCTCGGTGTGGAAGCCTCGGATGACATTGTGCTTGAAACGGTCGGCCTGTATCTTGGCCCAATTTTCCAATTGGTTCGAGGGAATATCCTCGACGTAGCAGGTAACGTCGAAACTTGTATATGCGTTGGTGCCTTCGGCGCCGATGGCTGCCATTAGTTTGTCATATTCGTTGGGGATGCTCAGTTTCGAGGCTTCGTACGAGAGGCTGTCTATTTGTTTGTAGATGGTGGCACGCTCGGCCTCGTCGGTTTTTGTGCGATAGACCTCGAAGAGTGCTTCTATTTGGTCGAGGAGGGGCTTTTCTTCGGCATAATTCTGTGTGCCGAAACTCTCGGTGCCTTTGAACATCAGATGCTCGAAGTAGTGGGCGAGGCCGGTGGTCTCGGCAGGGTCGTTCTTGCCACCTACGCGCACGGGAATGTATGTTTGTATGCGTGGCGTCTCCTTGTTTACTGTAAGATATACTTTTAAGCCGTTGTCAAGCGTGTAGATGCGGCTTTGCATCGGGTCGCCTTCAACCGTCTCATAGGTGCGTTTGTTGCCGCACGCTACCATTATTATGGCAATTATTGCGATTGACAACATCGAAAATATTTTTCTTTTCATAATATAGTGTTTTAAGTTTTGTGGTTGTTTGATGGCTTTATGTAATAGGATGAGCCTTTTTGTGATAGAAAAAGAAAAAAATAGTGGCTTGCTCTTGCTTACTCGGCAAATTCCACACCGCGATGGGCGTTCCAGTCGCCACGGGTAAAATCGGGAATGTCAATTACTGCTCCACCGGCTGTTGCCGATTGTTCGGTAAGCTCAACAAGGCAGCTCCACTCTACAGCGTCATATACGTCCATATCAAGCGGCAGTCCTTTTCTAAGGCAGTAAATTAGGCGGCTGTCCATTGCGTAGTCTATCCATCGACGGCCACACAGGCTGTGCCCGAAGGGCTTATAGCGCTCGACAAAAGGATGTGTGTAACGCGCGAGTAAGGCTGTGAGTTCGTCGCCTGTGATTGCTCTTTCGCCCTCGGGGTCAAGGGCTATATGCGGCAGAGGGTATTTTTG
>CAYYEL010000114.1:0-5349 GCA_964470845.1 uncultured Bacteroidaceae bacterium
CGTGGTATGATTAAGAAAGTTCAGCATTTGGTTGCCATTGTTGAAGAGTAATTAACTTTAAAAAGAATTGGCTATGAAATTAAATAATCTGAAGCCTGCCGAGGGCGCAGTCAAGGCTCGCAAAAGAATTGGACGTGGTACCGGTTCGGGTAGAGGTGGTACTTCTACACGCGGTCATAAGGGTGCGAAGTCTCGTTCGGGCTATAAGAAGAAAATTGGTTTCGAGGGTGGTCAGATGCCTTTGCAACGCCGTGTGCCCAAGTACGGTTTCAAGAATATCAACCGTGTAGAGTACAAGGCTATCAACTTGTCAACTCTTCAGGCTCTTGCCGAGAGCAAGGCATTGGAGACAATCAACATTGCTACACTTGTTGCTGCGGGATTCATCTCAGACAAGCAGCTTGTTAAGGTACTTGCAAACGGTACACTCACAGCAAAGTTGACAGTAGAGGCTCACGCTTTCTCGGCGAAAGCTGTAGAGGCTATCGAAGCTGTAGGTGGAACAGTAGTAAAGCTTTAATCAAATGGCAAATAAACTATCAAACCTCAAATTTGTCCAGACAATTAAGAACATCTGGAAGATAGAAGACCTTAGATGGCGCATAGGTATAACTCTTGCTTTCATAGGATTGTACAGAGTTGGTTCTTATGTGGTTCTGCCGGGTATCAACACAGAAGGGTTGACACGCTTGCAAGAACAGACTAGCGATGGTTTGATGTCTCTGCTTGATATGTTCTCGGGAGGTGCATTCTCGAACGCATCGATTTTCGCTTTAGGTATTATGCCCTATATTTCGGCCTCAATTGTTGTTCAGTTGTTGGCTATCGCAGTACCTTACTTTCAGAAGATGCAACGCGAGGGTGAGAGTGGCCGCCGTAAAATTAACCAAATTACACGTTGGTTGACACTCCTTATTTTGTTGGTTCAGGGTCCTTCGTACCTTTTGAACCTTCAATATACCGCAGGTACCGCACTTGGTGCAGGGCTCGATTGGGGTGTATTTATGGTAACCTCTACAATTATTCTTGCAGCCGGAAGTATGTTTGTGTTGTGGCTCGGTGAGCGCATCACAGATAAGGGTATCGGTAATGGTGTATCAATTATAATTATGATTGGTATCATCGCACGCCTTCCTCAGGCTTTCGCTCAAGAGTTTGCTTCTCGCTTGTCGGCAGCAACCGGTGGTGGTGTCATTATGTTCATCATCGAGCTTGCTTTGCTATTCTTTGTAATATGTGCAGGTGTGGCGCTTCTTCAGGGAACACGTCGCGTGCCTGTTCAGTATGCAAAGCAGTCGGCTTCGGGTGCTACATATAGTGGAGCTCGTCAGTATCTTCCCTTGAAGGTTAATGCTGCAAACGTGATGCCTATCATCTTTGCACAGGCAATTCTTTTCATCCCTCTGACACTTGTCAGCTTCGGTGGTGAGAATGCCGAGCATTCTTGGCTCGTTCGCAATATGATGGATCATACAGGTTGGCTTTATAATCTTGTATTCGCTGGAATGATTATTCTGTTTACATACTTCTACACAGCCATCACAATCAACCCTGTTCAGATGGCCGAAGATATGAAACGCAATAATGGCTTTATTCCCGGAATCAAGCCCGGAAAGCCCACAGCCGAGTATATTGATACTATAATGACACGTATTACTTTCCCCGGTTCACTCTTCCTTGCAGGTATTGCAGTGCTTCCCGCTTTTGCCGGAGTACTTGGAGTGCAGCAAGAGTTTGCATCGTTCTTTGGTGGAACATCGCTTCTGATTCTTGTAGGTGTGGTACTCGACACTCTTCAGCAGATTGAGAGCTACCTGCTTATGAGACACTACGATGGTCTGTTAAGCTCGGGTCGTATTAAAGGTCGTATGGGTTAATTTATAGAGCTAAGAATGATATTTCTTAAAACAGCAGACGAAATAGAGTTACTTCGGCAGAGCAATCTGCTTGTCGGCAGAGCGCTTGCCGAAGTAGCAAAAATCATAGAGCCGGGTGTAACTACCAAGCAACTCGATAGAGTGGCCGAGGAGTTTATTCGCGACAATGGAGCGATACCTACATTCAAAGGTTATCCCAATCACGAGGGTGTTCCCTTTCCCGGTTCCATTTGTGCATCGGTTAACGATGTAGTGGTACACGGAATACCAAACGACGTTCCACTTAAAGAGGGCGATATTGTATCGGTCGATTGTGGAACACTGCTTAACGGCTTTTGTGGCGATTCGTGCTATACATTCTGTGTAGGCGAGGTTGATGAGCAGACACGTAAGTTACTGCAAACAACAAAAGAATCGCTTTATCTGGCAATAGAGCAGGCCATTCACGGCAAGCGTTTGGGTGATGTAGGCAGTGCGGTACAGACACATTGCGAGGCAGCAGGCTTCGGTGTCGTGCGTGAGTTTGTAGGCCATGGTATTGGTCGCGATATGCACGAGGCACCCGAAGTTCCAAACTACGGTCGTAAAGGTAACGGATTACAGTTGCGTGCCGGAATGTGTATCGCTATCGAGCCTATGATTACTATGGGTAAGAGACAAATTTTTATGGAGCGCGACGGCTGGACAGTACGCACTCGCGACCATAAGAATGCAGCCCACTTCGAGCACACAATTGCAGTGGGTAAGAATGGAGCAGATATTTTATCATCATTCGAGTTTGTTGAAGAAGTTTTAAGAAATAAAGGATATTGATATGGCAAAACAAAATGCTATTGAGCAAGATGGTACAATCGTTGAGGCATTGTCTAACGCAATGTTCCGCGTCGAGTTGCAGAATGGACACGAAGTGATAGCACACATCTCAGGTAAGATGCGAATGCACTACATTAAGATTCTGCCCGGAGACAAAGTGAGAATAGAAATGTCTCCCTACGATTTGACCAAAGGACGAATCGTGTTCCGATATAAATAAAAAACATTATATTATGAAAGTAAAAGCATCTATTAAGAAACGTACTCCCGACTGCAAGATTGTTCGCCGCAATGGTCGCTTGTATCTTATTAACAAGAAGAATCCCAAGTTTAAACTGCGTCAGGGGTAATAAATCAGTAATTTATAATTTATATAGTATATGGCTATAAGAATAGTTGGTGTAGACATTCCTCAGAATAAAAGAGGAGAGATTGCGTTGACATACATTTATGGTATCGGACGCAGCAGTGCAGCCAAAATCCTCGACAAGGCAGGTGTTGACCGTAACATTAAGGTTCAGGATTGGACCGATGATATGGCCGCTGCTATCCGTGAGATTATCGGTGCAGAGTACAAGGTAGAGGGCGACCTCCGTTCAGAGATTCAGCTGAACATCAAGCGACTGATGGATATTGGTTGCTATCGTGGAGTGCGCCACCGTAACGGTCTTCCCGTTCGCGGTCAGAGCACTAAGAATAATGCACGTACTCGCAAGGGTCGTAAGAAAACGGTTGCTAACAAGAAAAAGGCTACAAAATAATTAAGTAAGTAATATGGCAAAGAAAACAGTTGCAACAAAGAAGAGAAATGTGAAGGTTGGAGCCATCGGACAGCTTCACGTACATTCATCATTTAACAATATCATTGTTTGCCTTGCTAACGACGAGGGTCAGGTTATCTCTTGGTCTTCGGCCGGTAAGATGGGTTTCAGAGGTTCTAAGAAGAATACTCCCTATGCTGCACAGATGGCAGCTGAGGCTTGTTCAAAGATCGCTTACGATCTTGGCTTGCGTAAGGTTAAGGCTTATGTTAAAGGTCCCGGAAACGGCCGTGAGTCGGCTATCCGTACCGTACACGGTGCCGGTATCGAGGTTACAGAGATTATTGACGTAACACCGCTGCCCCACAACGGTTGCCGTCCTCCGAAGAGAAGAAGAGTATAATATTTATCACAAAAGAATTTAGAAATGGCAAGATATATTGGACCTAAAAGCAAGATTGCACGTAAATTCGGTGAGCCTATCTTCGGACCCGACAAGGTGCTCTCGAAGAAGAACTACGCTCCCGGTATGCACGGTAACAATCGTCGTCGCAAGTCATCGGAGTATGGTATAATGTTGGCCGAGAAACAAAAGGCTAAATATACATACGGTGTACTTGAGAAACAATTCCGTAACGTATTTAAGAAAGCAGATTCAGCTCCCGGTATCACCGGTGAGGTGCTTTTGCAGACATTAGAGTCGCGTCTCGACAATATCGTTTACCGTTTGGGTATTGCTCCCACTCGTGCAGCTGCACGTCAGTTGGTAAGCCACTGCCACATTGTTGTTGACGGTAAGGTATGTAACGTAGCTTCTCGTATAATCAAGCCCGGTCAGATTATCGGTGTTCGTGAGCGTTCAAAGTCGCTTGAGGTTATCCAGAATTCATTGGCAGGTGTAAACCACAGCAAGTATTCTTGGCTTGAGTGGGACGAGGCAGCTAAGGCCGGTAAGTTTATGAACGTGCCCGAGCGCAGCGAAATTCCCGAGAACATCAAGGAGCAGTTAATCGTTGAGTTGTACAGCAAATAATAGATTATAATGGCGATATTAACATTTCAAAAACCTGATAAAGTAATAATGTTGGAGGCGAACGACTTCTTTGGAAAGTTCGAGTTTCGTCCCCTTGAGCCCGGTTTTGCAAAGACAGTCGGTAATGCGCTTCGTCGCATTCTGCTTTCGTCGCTTGAGGGCTTTGCAATCTGCACAATCAAGATAGCAGGTGTAGAGCACGAGTTTGCAACAGTGCCCGGCGTTAAAGAGGATGTTACCAACATTATCTTGAACCTCAAGAAGGTTCGATTCAAGAGAATCGTAGAGGAATTCGAAACCGAGAAAGTCTCTATCAATGTCGAGAATACCGAGGTGTTCACGGCAGGTGAGATTGGTAAGCATTTGACCGGATTTGAAGTGTTAAATCCCGAGTTAGTCATTTGCCACCTCGACTCATCGGCTAAAATGCAGATTGAGATCAGTATCAACAAAGGTCGCGGTTATGTGCCCGCCGATGAAAATCGCGAGCTGTGCACCGAGCCCACAATGATCCCAATCGACTCGATATACACTCCTATTCGTAACGTCAAGTACGTCGAGGAGCCCTTCCGCGTTGAGCAGAAGACCGACTACGACAAACTGATACTTGAGGTTACAACCGACGGTTCCATACACCCTAAAGAAGCGTTGAAAGAGGCTGCAAAGATTCTCATCTACCACTTTATGCTATTCTCGGACGAGAAGATAGCAATCGAGACCAGCGACATTGATGGTAACGAAGAGTTTGATGAGGAAGTATTGCATATGCGTCAGTTGCTGAACACCAAGTTGGTAGACCACAACCTTTCGGTTCGTGCTCTCAACTGCTTGAAAGCTGCCGATGTTGAGACACTTGGTCAGCTTG
>CAYYEL010000115.1:0-5298 GCA_964470845.1 uncultured Bacteroidaceae bacterium
GCTGGGGCCGGTCGTCGCGGTGGTGGTTGGTGAGTATGAACACTTGCAGCAGACGTGCTACCGATTTTTGCTCTCGTAGTTTCTTTGCTGCGATTGCGGCAAAGGTCGAGACTGTCTCGCACAGCTCGTCGAGCGAGTAAATTTCATTTGAGAATGAGCGCGAGACGGTAATACTCTGTTTGTCGGCTATGCGGTGATTAAATTCGATGCAGGGCGTTCCGTGTAGCTCTCGCCACGTGCGTACACCTGTGATACTCATCTTGTTGTGCACCCACTCCTCGCTTAGCGCTTTGAATTGTGCCGCAGTGCGTATGTAGCACACCTCTAACATTTTTGTGTGTCGGCGGCCGATGCCCCAAACGTCGCCTATCGGGTAGTTAGATAATACCTTTGCAATGTCCTCGTCGCGGTGCATAAAGCAGGCGCTGTTCAGCTTGGGATATTTCTTGCACAATTTACTCGCAATTTTTGCAAGGGTTTTTGTCGATGAGATTCCTATGCTTACGGGGATTCCCGTCCCCTTGCGCACGGTACGTGCGAGCCTCTCGCCACACTCCTTCAACTTGTCGGGGGCGATGCCCTCGAACCACAGAAAGGCTTCGTCGATGGAGTAAATCTCTATCTGCTCGACATTGTTTTTGAGGATTGACATAACCCGGTGCGACATATCACCGTAAAGATGGTAGTTGGCCGAGTGTACCGCGACATTCTCTCTCTTAACAATGTCGCGTATCTGATAGAGCGGTTGTCCCATTTTTATGCCTATGGCTTTTGCCTCGTTGCTGCGCGAGACAACGCATCCGTCGTTGTTGCTCAATACAACCACCGCGCGTCCTTCGAGCGAGGGGTTGAACACTCGCTCGCACGATACAAAAAAGTTATTGCAGTCGCAAAGGCCTATCATCTTTTGGGACTATACTTTCTTTATTACGTATGTTACTATACCCCAAATTATAAAGTTGTTCTCGGCTGTTACTTTAATGGGACGATACTCTTTATTGGCGGGAACAAGCAGTCCGTAGCTGCCGTGTCGCTCGAAGCGCTTGAGGGTAAACTCGCCATCGACGTAACAGACGGCAAGAGAACCGTCGCGCGGCTCCAGACTTTTGTCAATCACTAAAAGGTCGCCGTCGTTTATCCCCTCGTCTATCATAGAGAGGCCGCTCACCCGCGCATAAAAGGTTGATGAGGGATTTTTTATAAGCTCGCGGTTAAGGTCAAGATTCAACGAGGCATAATCCTCGGCGGGCGAGGGGAAGCCTGCTGCTACTCGTTCGTCGGCAAGGGGAAGCTCGGTGCTGTTGTCCGTTTCGGGGGCGAATATGTTTAAATTCTCGCTCATTGTTTTATAAAACGAACTATATGTCGGGTGAGCTCTTCTTTTATCGGCAGCTCGGGGTTTTTGTAGGTCTCTAACTGTATTATGGGATTCTCGCTGTCGCAATGTTTCAGTACGTGGTTCATATTCTCAATGATATAGTACGACGAGAATGGGCGTGCCATATATAGCTTTTGCGCCTCTTTTACACCTACCTGTATGTCTTTATCGCCTTGAAGAATGAGCACGGGGATTTTTAACTTTGTAATCTCTTGTGCCGGATTGTAGCGGAACCACGATATTAAATAGGGCTGTACGCTTTCTCGGTAGAGTGATCTCAGATGCCCGGGGACGTCCTCTACTATGCGCCCCTCGCATAGCTCTTTGTTGATTTTTGCAGCCTCGCTGCTTAGCTGTTCCGACTGTTGGCCCAGTTGCTCTTCGATGAGTGTGTGTGCCGGCGTGCCGCTTCCTGCTATTGAGACAAAGGCTTTAACCGAGTTGCTTTTGCCGCTTGCCACCATACCAATGAGCGAGCCTTCGCTGTGTCCGACAATCGCCACTTTTGTGAAACGTCCGTCGCGGGCGAGCGTATCGGCCCAAGCTATGGCGTCGTCGATATAATTCTCGAAACGCAGATTCTCTTCGCTTGTCCCGGCCTCGCGGCTCTTGCCGATGCCTCGTTTGTCGTATCTAAGGGTTGCAATGCCCTCTTTTGCGAGCTCCTCGGCAAGATAGCGCAGTGAGTTGTTCTTGTAGTCTGTGCCCAGTGAATTGCCATCCATATTTGTCGGGCCGCTTCCTGCAATGATGAGCACAATTGGGCAGGGAGCATCGCTGTCGGGCATAAGCAACTCGCCGTGTATCTTTCCTGTCGGGGTCGATAAAATATACTCCTGTGCTGATGCGCCGAGAATAGCCGATAAAAACAAAAATACTGTTATTGTAATTCTCATATTCTTTTGTGTAAAAATACGGCGCTCCAATCTTTTTTGAAAGGGACGTCGTATATGTGGTTAATGTTCAACTCTTTTATTTCCCGAATTTTCCACCTATCTTGGCGCCTGTCTTTGCACCGCCCTTGCCGCCGGCTGCAAAGATATTCTCGCCGTAGTTAACAGCTTTGAATCCCGCATCTTGTTTGCGACGCAGGGCAATGTCAATGAGTTTGTCTATCAGTGTTCCGAAATTTATTCCGCTGTATTCCCACAGATAGAACGATAGTGAGCCGGGGATTGTGTTAATCTCGTTTACGAAAATGTCGCCTGTTGCTTCGTCTATTATAAAATCGATGCGGGCAACGCCGTCGCACGATAGGGCACGGAAAGTGTCGCAGGCTGCCTTTTGGATGAATTTTGTGCTCTCTTCGGGCAGGTTGGCGGGAATTTCGCGCACTGTCGAACGCATTCCTTCGGATTGCTTGCTGCCTCCGCTCATATACTTATCCTGATACGATAGTATCTCGCCGCTGCGCACAGGAACCTCGCACACCGATGGAGTGCACTCGTAGTAGTTGCCAAGCACTGCACAGTTGACCTCTTTGAGCTTTTGTACATATTTTTCTATTATCACACGGTTGGTGAATGATATTGCATAGTCGATTGCGTCGATGAGTTCCTCGCGATTGTGGGCTGCACGTATGCCAACGCTCGAACCGCTGTTGGCGGGCTTTACAATGACAGGATAGCCCAGCTTATTCTCGATGCGTGCTGTAACATCCTCTTTTTTGTCGTCCCACTCCTTGTCGCTGAACCAACAGTAATCTACTACCGGTATTCCGCACTCCTTGAGTATCATTTTCATCGTAATTTTGTCCATTCCATTGGCCGATGCCAATGTGTTGCACCCTGTGTAGGGGATGCCCGAAAATTCCATTACTCCTTGGAATGTGCCATCCTCGCAGTTTGTTCCGTGTAGTGCAGGCAGAATAACATCGAGCTTTGCTACAACGTCTTTTCCAAAGAACCCTTTTTTTGTGCGGTAAAGGTTGGTGTCGCCATAAATAGGCTTCATATATACCTCTTCGCACATAGCAAGCAGTTTCTTTGTGTCGCGGTAGTTCGATACATCGAACAGTGCGTCGCCACTGTACCATTTGCCCTCTTTGGTTATGTAGATGGGAATAATATTGTACTTATCCCTGTCCATCGCTTGTATGGCTTGATTGGCTGTAATTACTGAAATTTCATTCTCGACGGAGCGACCGCCAAAAACTACGCCTACGTTTGTTTTCATAATTGTATGTTTCTATAATTTTATCTATTTTATTAACACGTGAAGATATTCTGTTGTCTTATCTGTTAAATAATTTCTGTTTTCTAATTTGTCTGCCTGAAATCTTTGATGTCTTTTTTGAAATACTTGATAATGCCCGTATTTACTCATAATGTGCTTAATTGTTTCTATAGGCATTAGTCCTTCGTTGTTATATGACAAAATAATGTATTTAAATTGTGCATTACTTATTAAATTATCAAAGGTCTCAGTAACGAGTGTTTTACTGCAAAAGCTTGATTTATGGTATTCTCTTAACCCGGTTTTTCCTTTTGGAATAAATGGCTTGTATTCGGCAATGGTATTTAATAAGTGATAATTAGCACCATATTGACGAGCATTATATGGTGGGTCAAGATATAGAATATCACCTTTAATTCTTTTTATTAGCTCATTTGCATCCTCATTATAAACTTCGTGGTTGTTACCATTTAACTGAAAATTTGCGGGTGTTATTAAAAGTGGTTTCTGTGCAGATTTCTTAAGATGTTTAAGAAATGCTCCATAAACCGATGCTGTATTTGCACATTTGTCGGCACTCTCTATTAAACTACACAGAAGAAAGAAATATAAATCATCGGATATTTCGTGTGTGTCTTTCCAATACTCAATTTTTGTTCTTATGGCGTCTATTTTTTTTCCGTTATCATCTGAGAAATATTGGCGTTTGTTTCCGCCACCTAAGCAATATTGTGTATATATAAAACCATTATCGATTCCACATAAGGAATTTAATTCTTTAATGTATTGTTCCTTATTTGCAATTTCTTGATGATTCCCTATGTAGTTTCTGTTTAGTGCGTAGCTATAAAATTCAATATCATTGGATATTACTTTGCGAACCTGTTTCTTAAAATGTCGGCCTACAATGCCTGTTCCTGCAAAAATATCACAAAAAACAAGGTCTGTGAGATTATTGCCTATAACCTCTTTGATCGTACTATCTATAAAATCAAGTAGTGAATATTTTGACCCTATATAATTCATAATATTGTTAGATGTTTTCTTCCGGGTATAATTTCTTCATTATAAATTCAGTGGTGTGCTCAGACGCTTCCTTTGAGATTTTTATTACGCAATTTCTTCTATATTCAACAGGGTCGTATTGATAACAGCCTTTACATCCTAATTCCTATAAGGATTTTACTTGAAATTGTCGGGAAGGTCGTTCTCGTACAGAATAACGTCGCCCACTTTTAAGATGGTGGCCATATGTGCACGTGCCTCGGTGAGCGTGTCGGCAAGGAACATCTTGTCGGCTGGCATACCACCCTCTTGGATACCGCTTTTAATGGCCTCGCGGTTGGTGGCGTTGACCACTATCGCATAGTCGGCACAGGCGGCAATGGTGCGTCCAAGCTCTTTGTTGGCCCCGGCCTGACGGCTGCCCATCTCTACAAATCCCGGGGTAACGATTATACGTTTATTGCCGTTGCCTACACTGAAATTTTTAAGTACTTCAAGTGCCATTTGTGCTCCCATTGGGTTGGAGTTATAGGCGTCGTCAAGGATTGTAAGCCCTCCTGTGCGGCTCATCGAGAGACGGTGCTCCACGGGTTGCAGACGGGCTATGGCATTCTTTTGTTTTGTGCGGGGAACACCCAGATAATCGGCTACGGCTATCGAAGCGAGGATGTTCAGTAGGTTGCCACGGCCTAAAAGACGGCTCTCGAAACGGTCGGCACCTTGTGTGAATGATACTCCGC
>CAYYEL010000116.1:0-5254 GCA_964470845.1 uncultured Bacteroidaceae bacterium
GAGTGCTTTTACAAATTTATTTCGTAATGTTGCACTTGCTGGTTGACTCTGCAGTTAACTATTATAAAGTGATATTATAAAAAAAACAGACAACCTTATATATAAAATATAAAAAAACATTATTATCTTTGCCAATTGGAAACTGTCCGAATGTTACAATTTTGTAATTTACCACAGTTTCCGAGACGTGGGAGATACCAAAGATATTTCCAAAGAAATTTATCTACTTACTTAATATCAATTTATTATGAGAATTAAAAATCTACTTTTGACTTTGCTCATCGCATTTACTGCCCTGCCAATGGCTGCGCAGCTCGAAGATGGCAAAATCTATCGTTTCGTCAACAAGGCGGACACGAACATTGCAATGGAGGCATCGTCCCCCACCGACATTTACGGCTCGGCCAAGAGCGAGAGGTACTCACACTTGTGGTTGGCCGAGAAACACCCCAACAACAGCGAGGCTTGGTCGTTGCGCAGTTTAGGCAACGGACTTTATGTAGTGCCCCGCGGTACAAGCACAGGCTGGACTTTCAGTGCACAAAAATCGGCAAACACCGTACTTTTCTGCATTAACACCTCGGGCGACTACTACACATTCAACTCGGTAAACAACGCAACAAACAGCACCTGTATGCACTATGCAACATCGCAGGGCGGTGCAGTTGTAGGCTGGAACACCGGCGCCGACGCAACACACTGGACAATTGAGGAGATTACCGTTGACCCCGAGGAGCTTCAAAAGAACTGGGACGAGTTGAACGAATTCAACCAAGCACTCACCGACGAGTTTATAACAAAATGCGAGACTGCTCTTGGCAACCTCTTCAGCGACAAGGCCTGCACAACCCTTAAGAAGAATTTTGCAAGCGTTGCAGCAATTGAGGCCGACGCCGACTATCAGGCACTGCCCGCCGAGCTTCAAGCAATGGTAAAGAAGGTATATACCGACGACTGGGCCGAGGACAACCTCGACAGCAGCAAGCCCGGATGGGACAGCGAGCACGCTAAGCGTTTCCGCATCCAAAGCATCGAGCCTTACAGTATCGCAGGCGAGGTTACCGACCGCTTCGGTATAAACGCCCACATCAATATGGACAACCCCACAGGTATCACAGGTAACTACCGTCAGCACGTATATATCCTCGTCGAGGGCGAGGTTAAGGACGGCGCCGAGCTTTACGTCGGTTCACTTATGGGCCACGGACTGCTGAGCACCTACGAGAATGGAACACGCCTGCACGAGGGACTTAACGTAATCCCCTTCCACGCCAACGGCAACACACTCTACATCAACTACGTTGTACACACATTCCAAAATGGCAGATACGCCCACAAACTGAGCGACTATAAAGACCTCAAAGTACAAATTGCCGGTGGTAACGTAAACGGTTATTACAACGGCGTAGGCGACTACCTATGGGGTGAGCCCGACGACGACGACGATTGGCAATACTACGAGGATCGCACCAACACCGAGAGTGCGACAATCCTTGGCAAGCGTCAGATTCTGCACTTTACAATGTGGCCCACAAACGTATCGGACGACAACGGTTCATACACCGAGGGCAACTGTATGGCACTCTACCTACCCGACAACATCGACGTACCTGCAAACACACCCGCAAAGCAGAAAGTAAACAAAATGCTCGAAGCATGGGACAGAATCCATATGTCAGAGCTTGCCACAATGGGTCTTTTGAGCAAGGCCGAGATGGACTCACTCAACGCCCTGTACCCCCGTTACAATCAAAAATGGGAGAAAGCCGGTAACATCTACGATTACAGCGAGGCAATGTATGCCAACCAAGATGGCGTCGATTACAGCGAGTATTTCAACCACCACGGTATTGCGCTGGGTAACTTCAGCGGTTATATGTCGGGAGGTTGGAGAAACTGTAACTACAACCAAAGCACAATGGGCGACATTATCGGCCGCATTGCAACAAACGCAGGCTCGGCTTGGGGTCCCGCACACGAGATTGGCCACCAGCATCAAAGCGTATTTACCGTAAACGGTCTGACCGAGGTAACAAACAATATGCACTCGAACATCGCCGTATGGTATATGGGCCTGGGTACTTCACGTGTAAACGGCAGCGAAGGCAGCCTTGGCGTACTCTACGACAAAAACTACAAGAACGGCCGCCACTTCCTGTTCCACGCTCACGACAATGGCAGTCAGAACCTGTGGACACAGACACAAATGTACTACAAACTGTGGATGTACTACCATCTTGCAGGACACAAGACCGACTTCTTCCCCATCCTCTTCGAGCTCAACAGACGCGACAGAATGAGCAGCAACAACCTTGGTTGGATTGACGGCAAGGGACACGCAAGCGGCGCTGCAAGTATGCTCAAATACTACAAGCAGGCTTGTCAGGCAGCAGGCGAAGACCTTACAGAATTCTTCCGTGCTCACGGATTCTTCTTCCTGCTCAATCAGGCCGAGCGTGGCGACTACTCGACCAGCTTCTACACACAGACACAGGCCGAGGTTGATGCAGCCATCAATTGGGTAAAATCGCAGGGTTACAAAGAGAACCTCGCCCCCATATTCATCAACGACTGCGTTGCAACCCCCACATACGGCCACGACGGAAAGACCAAACGCAGCTACTGGGACAACGAGACCACACAGGGACTGAACGCAAAAATCGGTATGTACACAACCTGTATCGACACATCGGTAAAGGCAACCGGCTACCTCTACAACCACAGCGGTAACACACTCTCAATCCTCAACACTGGAGCATCGGGTGCAATAGGATTCATCGTTTACAGCGGCGACGAGCTCATCGGATTCACCAATAATTACAGTCTGAGCATACCTCAGGCCAAAGGCGAAATTCAAGTCTATGCCGTACAGGCCGACGGTACAAAAGTAGAGCTTCTCTCGGCAGCCGAGGGTGGCAGCGAGGATCAGCAGCGCACAGCCCTCTACTCGGCAATCAGCGCAGCAACCAAGACACTCGCCTGCATCACATCGACAGGCAACGAAGTAGGTTACTACTACGCACAATCGGTAACAACCCTGCAAACATTATTAAATGGTGCAAAAGAGGCCTATAACAACAAAGACCAAAGCGTCCACACCTACGGTAAATGGGCAACACTGCTGACAAGCGAAATTAACCGCCTTTCCGAGGACAGATACACAATGGTCAACATCAAGGAGCACAACCACTACACATTGTCAAACAGACAAGGCACATTAGCCTACTACAATGGCGGACTGAAAGCAGTAAGCGCATCACAAGTACCCACCACAAGCGACGACCGTCGCTGGGAGTTTGTATCGACAGGCACTCCCAATGAGTTCTACATCAAGAGCGTTGGACAGAAAAAGTACATCACCGAGATGGAGAACAACTCAAATGCCACACTCGTAACAACAATCCCCGGCAGCGCAGCCGTATTTAAAGTAATTTATAACGGCGACGGAACATTGAGCTTTGCAAAAGACGGCAACACCGAGAATGCCATCAATGTAGCCGGCGACAAGAGCATCATCGGATGGGCAGCATCAAACACAAACTCACTATGGAAAGTTGTGGTTGTAGCCGACAACGCAAGCGAGATTGAGCGTCAGACACTTGAGGCACTCATCAGCGAAGCACAGCGCGTTGTTGACGAGATTGGTACAGTTAACGGCGACGAGGTAACATTCAACAGCGACGTAAATGTTGTATCAAGCAACCTTGCACAATTGACAGTTGCACTCGACAAGACACGTCAAGAGGCAGTTGACAATCGCGAGACTGCTCCCAACCTGCAATATTACATCGACCATCTTACAAGCGCCATCGACGCACTTGTAGGCACATACGTACTAAGCCCCATAGCAAGCAACAACGGCGTAATTACTTGGTACTACATTCAGGATGTCGAGCTTGGCACATACTGCGGCGTTGACACCGAAAGCACAACAGCCAACAAGAAGATTACAGTATCTAACACCGAACTCGACAAAGAGAGCCGCAACTTCTGGTGGGCATTAGAGGCAACAGGCAACGAAAATGAGTACAAAATTTACAATGCCGAGCAAAAGAGCTACCTCTACACCAGCAACCGCGACTATCTGAAGGTAGATGGTGCAAGCGAGGCCGGAGTATATACCATCACAGTTGACACCGACAATCTTGGAATGACAATTGCAAGCGGCAATAAATTCTGGAGCAACAGTATCAAGGAGAGCGTTACCACAAAGACACAAGCAAGCTACTGGCGTCTGATAAAGATTGGCACCGAAGAGGGCAGCCTCACAGGCATCGAAGAGATTCTTGACAACGAGAGCAACTCAGGCGCAATCTACGACCTCAGCGGCCGCCGGGTCGAGAACCCCGTCAAGGGCATCTACATTGTAAATGGTAAAAAGGTTCTTGTTAAGTAATTAAGCAAGAAACAGCAATTACTTAATAAATATAATAGAGAGCAGAATTTTTTCTGCTCTCTATTATTATATTATAAGGTATAATCCTATACAACCACAGACAGTCCATCGCCCACAGCCTCGGCGGAAAGAGACAAAAAAATAGCCGCTTAAATAAGCGGCTAACCAAAGTTGGGCGACAAGGACTGCACCACCGGTGTACTGTTCAAAGTAGTGCATCGGATGCCGGTGACCAGCGTGCGGCACGTGACCCTGCTGCAGGGACCGCTGGAGCGGCACTTCGGCACGGCCTTTCTGTGGATCAGCGGTGCCGGGGGCTGGGTAATGCTGGAGGGGCTCCCTCTGGCTCAGGCCGAAGCCATCCGGGCCGGCCTGCTACAAGTATGAGGCGGAAAAACGGCGGCGAGGGGACGAGGACCTATCGCCAGCACCCCATCGCCATGCTACGCTTCACCTATCGGTATCTGTACCTGCTGTTGGTGCCACTGGCCCGCAGTCTGCCATATATCACCACACCGGCAGGATTGTACGATTGGATGCGGGGCACCTGGATCGACCTGTCGGCGGTGGCACTTCTCCTGATCCTGCCGGTGTTCTCCTGGTGGTGCAGTACCTATACGCTGGAGGAGGACCAGTTTATCCTGCGCCGGGGCGTCGTGGTGCGGCGCACCTCCTATATCCCCCGGCGGCATATCGCCACCCTGTTGGTGGAGCGCCCCTTTTACCTGCGACCGCTGGGAGCGGTCCGGCTGGCAATCGACACCGAAGCCGGCAACCGGCATCAAGCGGATTTTCGCCTGACGATCAGCCGTAAGCGGGTCAGCGCAATTCTGGAGCAACAACCGGAAGACGCCTACC
>CAYYEL010000117.1:0-5251 GCA_964470845.1 uncultured Bacteroidaceae bacterium
GCCGTTGCAACAGACAGCAGCCTTGAGATTGTAAAAGCAGCCACTACCCTATTGAAGAGAATATACCGCAAAGGCTACGGCTACAAAAAGAGCGGAGTATCACTCGGCGATATTTCATCGGGCAATAATTTACAAGGCGAGCTTTTCGACACCATCGACCGTCCCAAGCACAAAAAACTTATGCAGGCAATAGATAAAATAAATGCCACACAAGGAGAACAAGCTGTTAAGTTAGTGTCGCAGGGAGCAATTACCGACCACACGAACCGACAGTATCTATCGCCACAATACACAACAAAGTGGGAAGAGATTCCCATTGTGAAAGTATAAGAGACTGTTTGAATTTCTAAAAAATATTTTCTTATAGTGGTCAAATGTTTCGCCATTTTTGCTCTATAAAGAATTGGGCGATATAAATTCAAACAGCTTCTAAAAGGCACGAATAAAGTCCCCGCAAGCTGTTTCTCGCATTAAAAAACCTTTTAATTTTCATCGTTCAACTTTTTATGGAAAATTAAACTATTTACAACACTTATTCTCGTTTTTTTTTATTATTTTCGCAAAATTAGCAAATAGTACAAGAGCATACGCTACATTTAACCGACAAAAACTATTAACCTAAAAAAATAAAAGTATGTCAAACAACCGTTTAAAACAGGGTCTGACACTTGCCATTATGGCTCTTTTTGTGGCCATAAGCGGCTCGGCGCAGACAACCTTTATTAAAGGTAAACTCTACCACATTTTTGCATCGGGCGACAAAGGAAATGTCGTAACCGAGAAGAAAGACAATGCAGTGAGCCTCGCCGACCTTGAGGATAAGAATGCTGCACAATATTGGAGAATCTCGGACTTGTCAGGCAGCTGGCGCATTATCAACCCCGTAACCAACCACGCATTGCGCGTCAATGGCAACCGCGTCGAGGTGGGCGAGAATAACGGCTCGGACGAGGCGCAATTATGGAAATATGAGGACGGTCTTCTAATCCCCGCAAACAGCCCCGGCGTGGCAGTGGCAAAATCAAAAGGCGCTCTTGTGCTCATCAGCAAGGATAAGGCTGCCACACACAAAGCTGCCCAGTTCCGCATCGAAGAGGCCAAATATGCAGGATTCGACGACGACCTCACCTATCTTATCCGCTGGGCTGTAAACCCCAATATTGTCATTGGTAACAACGACTCGGGCGAGAATAACGCACGCATCGTGGGCGAAGAGCTCGACGCCGATAATCGCGGACAATATTGGAACGTAAAAACCCTTGACCTTTACACTTTTGCAGTAGAGAATGCCTTCTACGGACAGAATTTCGACGATGGTGGCGACAATGCAAGCATCGACTATCTGCTCCAATGGCCTGCAACAATTGGCGTGTGGAACAATGCTAAATTCCGCTTCGAGCCCGTTGAGGGACAAAAAGGTTGTTTCCTTATCGTATCGGCAGGAAAAGAGGGTACAATGTACACCCTTAAGGACGGCCGTATGATGCGAGTAGAGAAGAATGCAGCCGACAGCTGCGCTTGGTTCACATTCGAGGTTGTCGAGAAGCCCAAGATTGCATCGCCCAAATGGGAGGACGAGACAGTCTTTGCCGAGAATAAAGAGCGCGGCGTTGCAACATATATGCCCTACAACAACGAAGCCGAGATGCTTGCCGACGCAAAATACTATGCAACACCTTGGACAAAGCCCGTCAACAACCGTTATATGACACTTAACGGCACTTGGAAATTCAACCTTGTGAGCGAGCCTTCGCAGCGCCCGTTGACATTCTTTGAAGAGGGATTCGACGTAAGCTCGTGGGATAACATCCCCGTTCCCTCTAACTGGGAGATGCTGGGCTACGATAAACCAATGTACTGCAACGTAGAGTATCCTCACTCAAACACTCCTCCCTTTATTAAGGCACGTCCCGTTTATAACGACGGTGGTAAGAATTACGGTATCAACCCCGTTGGTTCGTATGTGCGCACATTCGAGATTCCCGAGAATTGGGATGGACGCCGTACATTCATTCACTTTGGCGGTATCTACTCGGCAGCGTTCGTATGGCTCAATGGCCAATATGTAGGTTACACTCAGGGTGCAAACAATGTAGCCGAGTTCGACCTCACAAACTACCTTAAGAAGGGCGAGAATAAGCTGGCTGTACAGGTGTTCCGTTGGTGCGACGGCTCATACATTGAGTGTCAGGATATGTACCGCCTGAGCGGTATCTTCCGCGACGTATATCTTTATAATGTGCCTAAGACATCGGTGCGCGACCACTATATCACAAGCGAGCTTTCGGACGACTATTACAGTGCCAATGTAAATGTAAACTTCGAGCTCGACAACCGCGACTACATTCCCGGTAAAAAGACGGTTAAAGCTACCATCTACGACACCGAGGGCAAGTTGGTTGCAAGCGACTCGCTGACACTTAACACCGCTGCACGCATTGCGGCCCTTAGCGGCGACATTAAGCTCACAGTCGATAACATCAAACTGTGGAGTGCCGAGAAGCCCAACCTTTACACAGTACGCATCACACAATTTGACGAGAATGGCAACGAGGAGATGGCATTCTCGACAAAGCACGGATTCCGCAAAATTGAGATTAAAAACTCACTCGTATATATCAACGGCGAGCGTGTATTCTTCAAAGGTGTTAATCGCCACGACAACGATCCTGTAAGAGGCAAGGCTGTTACAACTGCATCAATGTTGAAGGACGTGCTACTTATGAAACAGCACAACATCAACACAATCCGCACCAGCCACTACCCCAACGCTGCGCGTATGTATGCAATGTTCGACTACTTTGGACTATACTGCTGCGACGAGGCCGACCTTGAAGATCACGCCAATCAATCAATCTCGGATCGTCCATCGTGGATACCCGCATTTGTCGATCGTATTAACCGTATGGTGCTGCGCGACCGTAACCACGCATCAGTAGTAATGTGGTCGTTGGGTAACGAGGCCGGTAACGGTAACAATTTCGGCCCCTGCTACGACGAGGCCAAGCGCCTCGACAACCGTCCCGTACACTACGAGGGCACACGCTCAAGAGGCGATTATGGCGGTGGCCGCTTCAGCGATTTCTACTCAAAAATGTACCCCGGACAGGCGTGGATGAACAAAAACATCAACAACCTCGACAAGCCTATGTTCATCTGCGAATATGCTCACGCAATGGGTAATGCAATTGGTAACCTTAAGGAGTACTGGCAGAAGATTGAGGCATCAAACTCGTGCATCGGTGGATGCATCTGGGAATGGGCCGACCACGCGATATACGACCCGCAAGAAATGAAAGAGGGTATATATCGTATTCATACAGGCTACGACTTCCCCGGTCCACACCAAGGCAACTTCTGCTCAGACGGTATTCTTTCGCCGCACCGTGAAGTAGGTGGAAAAATAAAAGAGATTAAGGCTGCCCACCAGTTTGTAGAGTTCACAATGCCCGAGGTTAATAAAGAGTATGGCATTGTAACAATAGAAATTAAGAACAAGTATAACTTCACCAACCTCGACGAATTCGACGTTGCCTACGACGTTGTAAAGAATGGCAAGATTGTATATTCGGGCCTTACAGCGGCACCCTCGGCTGCAAGTGGCGAGAGCGTAAAAGTGTGGCTCAGCGTCAAGAAAGCGAACATTCTGAAAGCCGAAAAGAATGGCGACGAATTGCTGTTCACAGTACGCCTGCTGCACCGTGACGCACAACGCCACGCCGAGGCAGGCCACGAGGAGGCTATCAGTCAGTTTACCCTTGTCGAGCGTGCACCTATGGCCGATATTAAAGCCAAGGGCGATGCTCTTGCTGCAACCTCGTCGCTTCACGAGACTATCATCGGCAACGAAAAAGTTTCACTGAAATTCGACAACGAGACAGCGCAGCTCACAGCCCTTACACTCAATGGCAAGGATATTATCACCAACGAGCAGGGATTCATATATAGCAACCACCGTTATATAGAGAACGACCGTCAAGGTTACGACTATCAGTACGAAGGCCACAAAAAAGATAAGCAATATCAGCAAACAAGCGATGGCCTTGAGGCTAAGGGCGAAATAAAGGTTGTTGAGGAGAATGGCAACACAGTTGTTAAGACCGTGCGCAAGGGTTCAATCTGCGACACAGAGATTAACTACACAATCTACCCTCAAGGTATTGTAGATGTAGAGGCTACATTTGTTCCCAAGAGTGGCAATCTGCGCCGTGCAGGCCTCATCTGCGGAATCGACTCTACACTTAAGAACGTAAATTACTACGCATACGGCCCTTGGGAGAATACCGTTGACCGCAAGGACGGCGTTGTGGTAGGCCGCTACTATACCACAGTAGCCGAGATGGCCGACCGCTACGTTAAGCCTCAGAGCAGCGGAAGCCGTGAGGGGCTGCGCGAAGTAACCTTCACAAATGAGCTTGGCGAGGGTGTCAAAATTACAACAGAGGGCAATGTCAGCTTCTCGGCACTCCCCTACACCGACGAAGACCTTATGAGAGCCGGACACTATTGGGAGATGACAGCACGTCCCTACACCGTTGTTCACTTTGACGCGTGGATGCGCGGAGTAGGTAACGCATCGTGCGGTGCCGACGTTGACACACTCCCCGAATATTGTGTACCCAATAAGAAGATGAGCTACAAACTGCGTATCTCGACAGTAAAGTAATACAACATTAGATTTACAAAAACGAGAGGCTGACATCTAAAGTCGTAAAGACTTTTTAGATGTCAGCCTCTTGTTAATTTTATACAAATGCACGCAAGCACCTACCACTCCTTGTAATTAAGACACATATAAAAATGCTCCACTTTTTTGTAATAAAGAGAAGCTCCCCGGAAGAGTGAGAATTTAAAATAAATACAAATAACAATATTTATAAACAGCATCCAACCCCTCATTTTTACGTTCTATCTCCCCGAGGCAAAAACAAAAACATAAAACATTGATTATCAACACTCTAACAGACAGCAATCTTTCTTAGATTATAAAACATTGACTACCAATTAGTTACAAATCTAACATTTCACTGTAAGAAAGAAAAAATCAATCAAGGATATATCTGCCTGATTAACAAGACATTGCAGACGCTATTTGTAAGATTTAAAAAAGCTTTTTTTTCTTTTTTTTGGCCAAACGGCTGTAAATTTGCAATGTGAAAATTGTACAAAATAAGTATTAACAATAAAAAACTTAACAAAATGAGCAAAGAGAAAAACAGCCTCATCGAGGTAAAGAAAAGCCCCGAAGCCA
>CAYYEL010000118.1:0-5002 GCA_964470845.1 uncultured Bacteroidaceae bacterium
CCTCGTCGAAGAAGAAATCCTCGTTGCTGCTGGGGTAGTCGGGCCAGATGTCCTCGATATTCTCGTACGATTCTCCCTCGTCATCAATTTCTTGCAGGTTTTCTATTACTTCGAGAGGTGCTCCCGAGCGTACTGCATAGTCGATGAGCTCATCCTTTGTTGCGGGCCAAGGTGCATCCTCTAATTTAGATGCCAGTTCAAGTGTCCAATACATAGTCTATGATTTTTATTATTATGTTATTATTACTATTTTATTGGGGTGCAAAAATAGATAATTTTCGTTATTTCCAATGCTTTTCCCAATATTTTTCTGTTTCTCGGCAAAATAATCTTGATAGAACAAATAAATAGTCGGATAAACGGTTGATGTATGCGCTTATTGTGGGTGTAATATCTGCTTCGGTTGCAAGGGCTGTTACGGCTCGCTCGGCGCGGCGACACACTGTGCGACACACATTGGCGCGGGCTGCACGCTCGTCGGTTGGTGGCAGCAGAAAACCTTGCTGCCGGGGCAGTTGGGCCGATATTATGTCTATCTGCTCTTCAATTGCTTCTATGGTGCTTGTGGAGACTTCTGCTGTTTGCTCCTCGCAGGCGAGAATACTGCCTATGTTGAATAGGTTGTTTGTAATTCCCTCAATTATGATACATTGCGGGTGGGGGGCTATTGCTGCCATCAGCAGCCCAAGATGGGCATTAAGCTCGTCTATTGTGCCGTAGGCCTCGACGCGTGGATGGCATTTGGATACTCGTGTGCCGCCAATGAGCGAGGTTGTTCCGCTGTCGCCGCTGCGTGTGTATATTGCCGACTTTTTCATTTGAACCAAAATGTGTAGTGTTGTTTTTTGTATTCTTTGTCGAAGAAGAGTGCTCCCCAATGGTAAAAATCCATTGTAACAACTGTACTGTCCGATGCAACAAGACGCTTCCACCATTCTCTTTTTTCGCTGCTTTTTATTCCCTCGACAATTATGGCTGTGTGCCTGTTGCTGTGTTCTATGACTTTCTCGACTGCACGAGCATAGTGGGGTGTCGTTCCTATGTACAGAAGGCCTATGTTCCTTTGCTTCTCGCAGAAGCTCTCAAGGCTCTGCTGAGGCTCTTGCAGGATGTTGTATCCTGTGTGCAGGTTGAGGAAATGTCCGGCTGCCTCGGGCTGCTGTGCATCGCTTATCATTGTGCAGGGTACGCGAGGGCAGGCGGCGGCTATCGCGCAGGCAGCTGCTGTGCAGTTATTGTCTATAATGAGGATGTTGGGCGGTTCGATGGCATTCACCAGTCTGAAGAGGCGGCGGCTGTGTGCCGACGAGCCTCCCAAGGCTCGTGTCAGTGCGTTTATCTGCGGGTACAGGTAATAAGCGTGCTTGCTTTCGCGCAGTACGTGGGTAACAAGATAAAAGGCAGCAGGGGATTGTACTCCGAATCCCCTGTTGTGCCTTAATCGATATATCCACTCTTTTACGAATGACATATTCTTTACAGTGCGAACGCCTCTTTTACCTTATCGACATAATCGAGTTTCTCCCAAGTGAACAGCTCGACCTCTACTGTTACGCTGTCTAAGTAGCGCGAGGTGAAGGTCTTTGTTACTGTCTCGGGGGTGCGTCCTACGTGGCCGTATGCGGCTGTCTCGCTGTAAATGGGGTTGCGCAGTTTCAGACGCTCTTCGATGGCCTTGGGGCGCAGGTCGAATATCTCGGCTACTTTGTTGGCTATCTCGCCGTCGCTCATTGCTACTTTTGATGTGCCATAGGTGTTTACAAAGATACTCACGGGCTGGGCAACGCCAATGGCATAGGACAGCTGTATAAGTATCTCGTCGGCAATGCCGGCTGCTACAAGGTTTTTGGCAATGTGGCGTGCTGCGTAGGCTGCGCTGCGATCGACCTTGCTGGGGTCTTTGCCACTGAATGCGCCGCCACCGTGTGCTCCCTTGCCACCGTAAGTATCGACGATGATTTTGCGTCCTGTGAGGCCTGTGTCGCCGTGTGGGCCGCCGATTACAAATTTTCCGGTGGGGTTGACGTGGTATTTAATATCGTCGCCAAAGAGGGCAAGCACTTTGGGCGATGTAATTTTTGCCTTTACGCGGGGCATAAGAATGTTTATTACGTCGGCCTTTATCTGTGCTATCTGTGCAGCGTCTGCCGCAAGCTGTGCCTCGGTGCCGGGGGCGGTGGGTTGTATAAAATCGTCGTGCTGTGTAGATACAACAATTGTGTCGATGCGTACAGGCTGGTTGTTGTCGTTGTACTCGACTGTTACCTGACTTTTCGAGTCGGGGCGCAGATAGAGCATCTCCTTGCCCTCGCGGCGAATGGCGGCAAGCTCGGTGAGGATGAGGTGCGAGAGGTCGAGTGATACGGGCATATAATTCTCGGTCTCGTTTGTGGCGTAGCCGAACATCATTCCTTGGTCGCCTGCGCCCTGTTCCATAGGATTCTCGCGCTCGACGCCTCGGTTAATGTCGGCGCTCTGCTCGTGTATGGCCGAGAATATACCACACGAGTTACCGTCGAACATATATTCGCTTTTTGTGTAGCCAATCTTGTTAATTACGCGGCGTGCAATGTCCTGAAGATCGACGTAGGCCGATGATTTTACCTCGCCGGCAAGCACTACCTGTCCGGTTGTTACGAGTGTTTCGCAAGCTACTTTCGATTGCGGGTCGAAGGCGATAAGCTCGTCAAGAACGGCGTCCGAAATCTGGTCGGCTACTTTATCGGGGTGTCCTTCTGAAACCGATTCTGATGTAAATAAGTATCCCATTTTTTTACTTAGTGTGTTTATGTCCGAGGTGGCAAATGAGTGTCTTTTGCGCTGTCGGACGGTTAATAATATTCTTCTTTCTTTTGGAGAAAAAGTGTCGGGATGCTTGTCGGTGCGATAGGGGAATCCTTGAGGCAGGTGGCCGAGGGGTGCGATTGTTTCTTATGACAGATTGTGCACAGTAGAATCTCTATTGCGGCTCTGTCGGCCTTGGCGGACACCTACTTTTAGCATTTTTTATCGTGGTTGCAAGCAGTCAAATCTCTCCACTTTTTCGTTTTGCGTTGCAAAGATAGTGCTTTTTTATGTAATAATGCTATGCGTCGATGCTTTTTTGTCGAAAGAAACAGTTTTTAACCAAACCAAAATTAGAAGCTGTTTGAATTCCAATAAAATTCAAACAGCTTCTTAACGAGGCCTTAGTCGTTAGCAGTAGTTTACATTACTTTACAAACAATTTACCTGTCAGACTGATGCCATTTCTGTATGTTACCACATATATGTAGGTCGCCTGCTGTTTGCTCACACCTATGGTTGCAGCCGAGCCTGTAAATTTGCTTTCGCCCACCTTCTTGCCATCTGTGGTAAATATTACTACACGCTCGGCATCGGGCGACTGTATGGTCATATTGCTGCCGCTACTGCCTACAATGGTGTTCTTCATTGCTACCTCGTCGATTTCACTGAAGTTTGATTCATTAAAATCACTTAAAGGATATATATTATCACTGCCATAAAAAGCCTCACTCCATTCTTTGCTGTTCCTGTATAGGTCTAAGCTCTCATCAGGAACGAAGAGGGGACGATGCTCATAAATCATATTTATCGCTTTATATCCTAAACGGGGAGGAGTCTTTGCCATACATATCATATATGGTTTGGGGGAGTCGGTGCAACAGGTCGGCTCCGGAGCGGGTATTAGCGCGTTAAATGCATAGTCCCCTATGGAGTCTAATGACTCGGGTAGAGTAATGGCTCTTACCTGCATATCCTCGTAGGCATGTGCGGCAATAATCCTTACCCCCTCGGGTATGGTAGCAACTTCGTAAGGTATTTCATCGCTCTTGTATAGTACTGTGCTATCCAAAGAACAGATATATTTGTACCCCTCATTATCGTTCAGGGTGCGCACAACAGTGTTGTCTGATGCTACTAACCAATTAGCAAGACCAAAATAACCTGACTCATCAAACGCTAAAATATGATTACCCGATGTTGGGAAATTACCGGTTACCTCCAATGCGAGCAATATATTTCTGTTGGCAAATGCCGAGTCTCCTATATGAGAAATTTCCTTTGGAAGAACTATTAATACACCTTTGTAGGTGTTTTTACTCTTCCAACTGTAAAAAGCCTTTCGGGGTATTGAGTCAATCGTGGCATCACACAGGTTCAGTATCTCCATATTCACAAGATTGTCTTCGCGTATGAACTTATAATCCTCGGTCGATAGAGCGCCTATAACCGTCAGTTTACTCAGTGTACTCTTTTGCTCCTCTGTAAGGGCATTTTCCAGACGTATTGTGTCAATATTCACTGTTACCTCCTGTGCTATTGCAGCCATTGCTGCAACTGCCATCATTGTAAAAAGTAAAATACGTTTCATAAGCATTGCTGTTTAAAAATGTTTGACAAATTCTCAATTTTGCATTCGCAGTTTACCGCAAAAAAAACAATTAGAATTTAATCGGCAAAATATTTTGCCGATTAAATTCTTTATATTACCGGATTGTGCCTTTGATGTAATTTAAAATTGCACCGTTCTCTAAATTTAGGTTTCCTCCTTGTTCTCTGATTTCTATTAAAGCTTCGTTACTTATATTTATTGAACCTCCATTTTTAATTACTATATCTGCATTTACAATTTGTCCTCCTTCAATGTTCAGAGTTGCACCGTCCATAACATATATGCGATAGGGCTTACGCATTGTTAATGTAACATTTGTAGGTATAGTAAAATATCCATTATTATAGTAACAAGATATAGGTATTTGGCTGAGTGAACGTGCGTTATCCTCATTGTTGTTTTTACTTTCATCTTGTAGAATAATGTCTATAATTTCATCAGTGTCATACTGTGAAATTGTTTCGCAATAAATGTTTTTGGCAAACAAAAGCATCACAAAAGAAATAATAACTCTGCATTCCATATACATAATTTTAATTATTAAAAATTTACTATCACTACTGTCCACTAAAAATTGTGGACGATTAAAAATTAAATAAACTTGGT
>CAYYEL010000119.1:0-5002 GCA_964470845.1 uncultured Bacteroidaceae bacterium
CGTTGGCAGATAGAACTGTTCTTCAAATGGCTCAAGCAGCACCTCAAGATTAAGAGATTTTGGGGTACTACGGAGAATGCTGTGAGGATACAAATCTATATTGCCATCAGTACCTACCTGCTTGTTTCAATCGTCAAACACGATATGCAACTCGACAGGAGTATTTATGAAATCTTGCAAATTTTGAGCATTTCGCTAACTGACAAAACACACTTGAAAGACCTCTTCAACAAAACTAAATTTCAATATGACAAAGAACTTCTCGGCTTTAATGGGCCTAATTTATTTAATGTTTAACTCGTCCCTAATTTTTATGGGACACTAATGTATTTAATTTTATTATTGTACCACTAATATCTTTTGCAATACTACTGCTCTGCATTGCAACTATCGAAATCATAAAAAAGAACAAATACAGCGCATTTTTATTTTTAGGAGAAAAATTATAAAAACTTAATAATACAACATTATGGAAAAATCAAAAGTATATTTCACCGATTTTCGCACAAAAGCCAATGGCGACGGTCTGCCCACCAAACTTAAGAAACTGATGAAAAAAGCAGGCATTGCCGACCTTGACCTCGATGGCAAATTCGTAGCCATAAAACTACATTTCGGCGAGCTTGGCAACATAAGCTATCTGCGTCCCAACTATGCACGCGCTGTGGTTGACGTTGTTAAAGAGCTCGGCGGCAAGCCTTTCCTCACCGACTGCAACACAATGTATCCCGGCAGCCGCAAGAATGCCCTCGAACATCTCTATTGCGCTTGGGAGAATGGCTTTACACCACTCACTGTCGGCTGCCCCATCCTCATCGGCGATGGTCTGAAGGGCACAGACGACATTGAGATTCCCGTCGAAGGCGGCGAGTATGTACAGAGTGCAAAAATAGGCCGTGCCATTATGGACGCCGACGTATTTATCAGCCTCACTCACTTCAAAGGACACGAAATGACAGGCTTCGGCGGCGCAATAAAAAACATTGGAATGGGCTGCGGTTCACGTGCAGGAAAGACCGAGCAACACATCAGCGGACAACCTATAATCGATGCCAAGTTGTGTCGCGGATGCAAAAAATGTATGGCACAATGTGCCAACAGCGGCCTTATTTTTGACGAGGAGACAAAAAAAATGCGCATCGACAAAGAGCACTGTGTAGGTTGCGGTCGCTGCTTGGGTGCTTGTAATTTCGACGCAATAAATTTCGAGAATTTCCACGCACCACAGCTTCTGAACTGCAAAATGGCCGAGTATGCCAAGGCCGTGGTCGCCGGTCGTCCTCAATTCCACATATCACTTGTGGTTGACGTATCGCCCAACTGCGATTGCCACTGCGAGAATGATGCCCCCATACTGCCCAACATCGGAATGTTCGTAAGCACCGACCCTCTGGCACTCGACCAAGCCTGTGTCGATGCCTGCCTTGCCGCAACCCCAATGCCCGGCAGTCAATTGCACGAACACATACACACACCGGGATTCTGCGACCACCACGACCACTTTACAAACTCCACCCCCGAGTCGGAGTGGAAGTCGTGTCTCGAACACGCAGAAAAGATAGGCCTTGGCAGCCGCAAATACGACCTTATAAAATAACCCCAAAAATCCGCAATGAGAATAATAGAGACAGAGGAGATAAAGAAAATTCAGCTCGACATACTCGACAGCGTTGCCCATTTTTGCGAGGAGCGCGGATTGCGCTACTACCTTGCCTATGGCACGTTGCTGGGAGCTGTGCGCCACAAGGGTTATATCCCTTGGGACGACGACATCGACCTGCATATGCCCCGCCCCGACTACGAGCGCTTCCTCGACGAATACAACCAAGCCTCGCCACTCTACAAAGCCCTATCGTCCGACAATGACAAGCGCTACCGCGTAGCATTTGCCAAAGTACACCATCCGGGAACAATAGTCAGAGAGTTTCACTTCAAGCCCGACATATTCGGAGTATATATCGACATTTTTCCCCTCGACGGCGTCGGCTCAGAAGCCCAAGCCAAAGAGTGTGGCGAGCTTCGCCGTTATATGCACGTAAAAAACTCCATATTCTTAAAGAGTATGCCACTGATGCGCAAACTGCGCCTCGCAATAACCAAGCTGATACTGTTGCCTTTCCCCCTGCACACACTGCTCGGCAGAATAAAAAGCATAGCCACGCACCACCCCTACGACAGCAGCCCAAGAGTTTGCAGCCTGATGTCGCGTGCCGCCCTGCGCGAGATTATGCCCCGCACAGTATTTGAGCAGCATTGTATGCTACCTTTTGAAGGCAAAGAATATCGCGCCCCCAAAGACTACGACCACTATCTTAGAGTAAACTACGGCGACTATATGCAACTGCCCCCCGAGGAAAAGCGCATCTCGCACCACAACTCCGAAGCAAGATGGAAAAATTAAACAGCCTAAACTATTGCATATTACCGAAAAAAGCCCTACCTTTGCGCCGCCAATACGAGTTATTGGCTAACTCAAATCATTAACCCATTAAACAATTAAAAAATGGCAACAAAAATCAGACTTCAGAGAAGAGGTCGCAAACACTACGCATTCTATTCGATCGTAGTTGCAGATTCGAGAGCTCCACGTGATGGAAAATTCGTTGAGAAAATCGGTACTTACAACCCCAACACCGATCCCGCTACAGTCGAGCTCAATTTCGAGCGTGCACTCTATTGGGTGAACACAGGTGCAATTCCCACCGACACAGCACGTAACATTCTCTCTCGCGAGGGCGTATATCTTATGAAGCACCTTCAGGGTGGTGTTAAGAAGGGCGCATTCGACGAGGCAGCCGCACAAGCTAAATTCGATGCTTGGAAAGCCGAGAAGACAAACGTACTCAACGGAGTAAAGAGCAAGAACGAGCAGGCTAAGCGCGACGAGAAGAAAGCTCGTCTCGAAGCCGAGAAAGAGGTAAACGCAACAATTGCTCAGAAGGTAGCCGACAAGAAGGCTGCCGAGGCACTTGCAAAGGCCGAGGCCGAGGCTGCAGCTGCAGCTGAGGCAAACGTAGAGGAGACAACAGAGGCTCCCGCCGAGGCTTAATCTTAGTACCTCAGGAATATTTGTGCAAGGAACAAACACTCCAAGCACAAAAGTTCAAATAAAGAGACTGACACTAAAAAAGTCCATACGACTTTAGATGTCAGCCTCTTTATAATTTTATACAAATGCACGTAAATACCACCGCTCCTTGCGATTAAAACACATTGAAAATAACGCTCCTCTTTTTTATTAAGAGGAGCTCCTCAACGGGGTGAGGAGTTAAAATAATTGCAAATAACAATTTTTATAAGCAACAGCAAGCCACTATCCGCGACAAACAACCATAAAAACTACTCTATTTTTACGCCGCATTTTCTATCCGTCAACATTCTGCGAAAGAAAAGAGATAATAGTATCTACCGCCTCATCGGGCGAGTCGGTAAGCGAAAGAAGAAGATTCCTGTAACACTTTCGGGAGGCGAGCTCACTCAGCAGATTATACACAGGGAATTTCTTTGTCCAATAATCGCAACCCAGAAAGACCATCGGGCTTGCGTAGCCACAAGTAAGATAATGATTCTGTGCCGCATCCTGAAAAATTTCCTGCATAGTACCGGCACTTCCGGGCGAATAAATCACTCCACCCTTAGCAATTGTTAACAGCCCATCCTCGCGTATGCTATTATCGAAATACTTTGCAATGTGCGTTGCAAATGGCGTTGCAGGCTCGTGGCCATAGAACCACGTGGGCACACCTATACTGCGATAATCCTCGACACGAGGCAAGCGCTCCATCACCTCAAAAGCCGAAGCCAGCCATCCATCATCCTTGTACGAGGCTGCCGATTTTAGAATAGCAAGCGCCTCATCCACAGCATCATCGGCACGTCCGGCCAGCCACACACCCAGATGAGCAGCCTCCATCGCCCCCGGGCCTCCACCCGTAACCATCAGCGCACCGCGCTCGGCAAGATGTTTACCAATAAGCACCACACTGCGAAAAACAGCATCGGTGCGCAAGAGCGCGTGTCCGCCCATCACCGCCACCACACTGCGCTCGTCGTACATAGCAAGCATATCGTGTAACGCATCACTTATCGAATGGTCGTGCAAAGTACGTGCAAACGTCTCGGCAATATCACTCGCCTGCTTACCACGACTCATATAATGGGCATACACCCTTGCATCGTAACAACAGGCGTAACTATCGGGGCATTTGGAATTATATCCGCAATATAGTTCCGATGGCGAATAAAGCGCCGCACGGAACATATTATAAGGCACATTCATTTTTGGGAACAGATAACAATCATCGCCCAAGCATCGGCGCACTTCATCGGGAAGCGAACAACCCAAGAACAGACAATCGACGAAGCGACACTGAATAGCCTCGCGACCAAACTCAACATTCTGAAAAGCATAATGACGAAAGACCCTTCCCGGCACTATATGCTCGACAATAGCCTCGTAACTCTCTATCTCGATGTAATTTTCCATAGCTCATTATTCTGTGGCAAACTTAAATAAAAATATTTAGAAGTTGTTTGAATTTATAAAACAAAGTTTTTCTTACATCGGAAAGCACTATTTCATTTTTTTACATTCAAACAGCTTCTTATTTTGCTATAAAATTACGGAATATATAGATAAATATTTTGTCAACCTTTCGTGCCGACGAGCCATCTGCGACAAGCAACCGCCTATTACCGCTCCTCTTTCGACAAAGAGGAGCCGGCGCGTAGCGACTGAGGAGTTCGATACTGTTTTAAAATATTCTTATTTGCAGTTATTTTAACTCCTCACCCTCTCGGGAGCTCCTCTTTATTACAAAAAAGAGGAGCGTTTTTAATGTGTATTTAATCACAAGAAGCGTTATTACCGCTCCTCTTTCGACAAAGAGGAGCCGGCGCGTAGCGACTGAGGAGTTCGATACTGTTTTAAAATATTCTTATTTGCAGTTATTTTAACTCCTCACCCTCTCGGGAGCTCCTCTTTATTACAAAAAAGAGGAGC
>CAYYEL010000120.1:0-4901 GCA_964470845.1 uncultured Bacteroidaceae bacterium
CAAAGTCGTGAGCAAGGAGGGAATTTTGTTGCACTTCTATCTTGACAGTATGAAATTCTGATTTACATATTTTAACGTAATTAAGAAAAGAATTTTAATGGCGCATAGTACGCTTTTTTAATATCCTTTTTTGTTATTATGATAACTGAAAAAGTGATTCAATAAAATAATTCTTATCTAAGTAAAGTTGCAATAAATAGACGGTGTTAAATATTGTTAAAACAAGGATTGTTAAATGTAACTAACCTATTAAATTGTATTTTTGCAAATGACAATCATTTATAAACCTTTTAAAAATATTTACGAAGAAACAGACAGTACATATGAACGCACGACCGAAAGTTATGTTTGCCTATAAGGTGAAATCTTTCAAAAAAAGAATTAGAGAATAAAAACATTAACAACGGAAAGCGTTTCTTTTTGCATATTTTTTGGGATTTGAGCTTTTAGCTCTTGTTCTCACTACTTAGAATACCGCCAATATTCGCTACATGAGGACAAGTAACTGAAGGTTCACGCCGTGTAGGCGTGAATCATTCGTACTTGTTGTGTAGCAAGGTCACTTGGCGGTAACCATAAGTAGAAACAAGAATACGAATGGTTTACGCTTTTTTTATTTTAGAAATTATGAAAAAAAATATTTTAATGCTATTTATTATGTGCCTGTTTTCGGGTGCGGTTTATGCTCAAATTACTACGGAAAAACAGGGCGGAAAATTTGTCGCAGGTAATAATTTACAGCCAACCGACGGGATACGAAACTCGGGCATAGATGCTTCGTATTTAACAATCGACGATGGATGGGGCTTGGGAGTTGGTTTTATGTATAAGAATTTTACTTTAGGCCTCAAATTCTATGATATGGACGATGTAAACAGTTTTGCAGAGAATTATTATCAGTTGGGTGCAAATATTGGTTACAACCTGCGTTATTGGTTGGGTGAGTCGTTTTACATTGAAGCACGTGCCGGAGTACAATATTTACATACGTCATTTGAGTCTCTGTTAGGAGAAACCACCACCACAGTTGGATATGGAAACAATGAAAAAACATATACCGGATTGGAAGTGTGGGACGAGGTAAGCGATGGTAACTTTGGACTTTTTGTAACTCCGCGTGTTGGATTGGTATTGGGAAAATCAATATCCCTAACAGCGGGATACGAATGGAATTTCCTTGATTTTAAGTTCGATAAAGAGCACCAAAGCGATTATTTTACAGTCGGCTTATCGGTTCTTATGTAAAAAACATTTGTTGCATTTAGAACAGAGTTTCTAAAATAGAGTTTAAAAACATTGTATAGAATCTTAACACAAAAAACACTATTATGAATACAAATATCAAACTTATTCAGAAGATATTCTTTTTGTTATCGGTCTCTTTTGCTTTATGCACCACTTATGCGTGCAGCGATAGTGATGAGGCTGAAATAGATGAGGTTTATCAAGTGCCTATTGGCAATGGTAATTATTTGATAGGCCCTCACGAGGCCATTGACTTGGGATTGAGTGTTAAATGGGCTGCTTGCTATATTGGCGCTAAAACACCGCAGGATTGTGGCGATTACTACTCTTGGGGCGAAATTGAGACTAAGACCGACTTTAGTTGGGATAGTTATAAATGGTTAGACCCGGATGCTCCTAAATTTTTAAAATATCAGAATCACTCGTCTGTATTATTACCCGAGGATGACATTGCAACCGTAAAATGGGGTAAGGGTTGGCGTATGCCTACTAAGGAAGAGGTTGAGGAGTTGATTGCTTTGTGTAAAATAACCCCGAAAATGGATTCAGTAAATGTTGATGGTGTTTATCGTTATCAAAAGGTGGGAGTTGAGGTTACCGGCCCTTCGGGTAAGAGTATATTCCTGCCCTCGACGGGTTACTATTGGGTGTCGGATAAGGTTGAATTGTCGGCCTCGTGCTTTTGGACGGCCACCGGGGGAGGCGAGTCGGCATACGCTTTTTCCGAATCTTTGGTCGGCGACATACTCCGCGACTGCGGATTGCCTATTCGTCCTGTTGCCGAGTAATAAGCAATACAAACATACAGCACTCCGATAAATAATATTATCGGAGTGCTGTATGTTTGTGGCCTATTTGTGTCAAAATTTAATCTCGATACTCGTCGGGAATGCGTAGCTGAAATCGTTGCGCGTGTTTATGGTGCGATGTAAATTGGCTATTGTACGCTTAACTTTTTTGTTGAAAATTTTCTTGCCGTTGTATATTATTTTAATCTTTTTGTCGAGGTTCAGCATTTTGTCGTTCAAATGGATTGTTATGCGCGAGTAGTCGCATTTATCTATTATGATGGTGTTCCCCTCGATGTGTGCAATCACTGTCTTTCCGTGCTTGAGCTCGTCTGTCGGTGCCGATAGCCAATAGAAATGCTCGCGTACGACCTCTTCTTGTCGCCATACGATTTTTTCGGGGTAGGGGTTGCGCTTGTATTGTGCCATCCAACCTATTGCCTCGCTGTCGGCAAGTTCCATCCAGTGCCCTTTGCCTTCTACGATATTTGTGCTGTGAATGTAGCCCTCGGGGTCGGAATTTTGCAGCGAGTCCATTACTTCGCCTTTCTCCTTGGCAAGCGTGTTGCGGTTGTAGGCACTGTCGTGCTCGCCCATCCATATCATAAAGGGCACGTTGCGCAGATTAACCTGTGAGGTATTGCCCGGATGCCCGGCCATCATAGAGGCGGCAGCCCATTTATCGGCCATACGAGGAGCCATACGCCACACGCCGTCGCCTCCCGCCGAGTAGCCTAAAAGATATACTTTATTGGGGTTTACGCCCTCAAAGACAACGGCCGATTGTATGAGTTTCTCGAAAAGCTCGTCGAGCCCCTGTCTGTGCCATAGATCCCACGTGTTCCACGGTGCACGCGGTGCAACGTAAAGTCCCTCGGAGAGTGAGTACAAGTAAATTTGATTGCCCCACTGTTGGTCGTTTACCTCCTTGGGAGCACCGCCGCCACCGTGCAGCGATATGTACATACTGCGTCCATCGGCGGGCATCTGTCCAAAGTCGCGGCAGGCGCAGGCGAGGCGCAGTGTGTCGTGCACAAGTGTCAGTTTCTGCCACTCATTTTGCAGGCGTCTTGCGGTGTTCTCTACCCATAGGGAATCTACCAATATAGTGGCTCTGCTACACTGTTCCTTTGTGAGTTTCTTGTTGGCAAAAGCCTCATTTTCAATGCTTGCAGTGGGATTTTTTATCCACTTTTCAAATTCGTTTATTTGTGCTGTTGCAGTGTGAGCCGCAAAGAGGATAATTGCAGCCAATGTAAAAAAACTTCTCATTGTTTCGTTCTTTTATAGGATTATGCTACTGAGTAACATTGATATAAGCATATAGAATGTCATTCCGCTCAAGTCGTTCATAATCTGAATGAAAGGGCCTGTGGCGTGTGCAGGGTTAATGTTCATACGGTCGAGCAAAATGGGGATTAACGTACCAAAAGACGATGCAAACATTATCACCACAAACAAACTAAGCGGTACCGATAGTGTTACAATATCGGTGGCATTGTACATAAATATGTTGTAAACATATATTAGTAACGACAAGATAGTGGCATTTATAATTGCAACAACCGATTCTTTAAGTATGTGGCGGAAAATGTGCCTTGTGTCGAGAGTGTTATTGGCAAGTCCTTGAACGGCAATAGCCGATGACTGTACTCCCACGTTACCTCCCATTCCGGCAAGCAGAGGAATGAAAAGTGCCATCTCGGGGTGGTCGCCGAGTGTCGTCTCGAAGCAGCCCAACAGCATCGAGGAGAAAATTCCTCCAATCATTCCAATGATGAGCCACGGCAGACGGGCTTTTGTCTGGTAGAATACCGAGTCGTCGCTCTCGACATCTTGTGTAAGACCGGCGGTAACCTGTTGGTCGTGCTCGGCTTGTTCGCGCACCTCGTCCATTACGTCATCGACGGTAATCTGTCCCACAAGGCGGTTTATTTTATCGACTACGGGAATTGCCACAAGGTTATATTTTTCAATAAGCGGGGCAATCTCGTCTTTGGGGGTGTCAACATCGACGCTTATTACGTCGGTGTTCATCACGTGCTTAACCTTTGATACCGAGGGGCTTGTAATCATTTTTGTTAGGGGGAACAGTCCCAGCAGGCGCTCGTCGTCGTCAACTACGTAGATGTAATATATCTCGTCGAGTTCTTCGGCCTGTCGGCGCATCTCTTTTAAGCACTCGGGCATACTCCAATTCTCGTTCACCACCACCATCTCTGTTCCCATAAGACCACCGGCGGTGTCCTCGTCATATTGCAGAAGATCGACAATGTCGCCCGCCTGTTCAATGTCTTTAATGTGCGATAAGACCTCCTCTTGCTTATCCTCGTCCATATCACGGATAATCTCCACCGCATCGTCCGTGTCCATATAATTGACGAAGCGCTTGGCAATAGCCTCGGAGGGGAGCTCTTCGAGCAGCTCGTTACGCAGATCCTCGTCCATTTCGGTGAGGGCGTCGGCCGCTTTTTCATTGTCGAGTTGTCGGTACAGGAATCGTGCCTCTTCAATGTCAAGCTCGCTGCATATCTCGGCAATGTCGGCGGGGTGCAACTTCGAGAGGCTCTCTTGCAACAGCACAGAGTCCTTGTTCTCTATGAGTATTTTCAGGGTGTCGATAAACTCTTTTGTCATTGTTCTGGAGTTTTTTAGCTGTTTTTACAGCTTTTTACTTACAATTCTTGTTCGACTTTCTGTGTGAGGCTTATAAACTCCTCGATTGATAGTTGCTCGGGACGCTTGTCGAGGATGGGGTCGCTCAAAAGGGGCGACTCTTTGCCCACAATCTGTTGTATCGAGTTTCGTAATTTCTTGCGTCGTTGGTTAAATGTGCCTTTTACAATCTGCTTGAACAGCGCCTCGTCG
>CAYYEL010000121.1:0-4725 GCA_964470845.1 uncultured Bacteroidaceae bacterium
CTACCAACGAATTGCATTATTTCCCAATTTCCTGCCTTTTTCTCGCGAGTTCTTCATATATTTGTTTCTTACGTTATTATAGATGTATGTTATATTTTATAAATACAAACAAGGTACATAGAGGCTGTTGTAATGCGCTCATTCTTAGGTTGTTTAAAAGCCTCTGCTAATTTTTTGCAAAGGTAATGATTTTTACTATATGTAGCAAGAAATTATTGCCTTATTTGCTGATAGGGGGGGGTAAAATGTTGTATATCAATTAGTTAACCGTTAAGTGCGGCGGATAATGTTGAGCGTAAAAATACCCGACAACTTTTGGCTGTCGGGTAGGGGGTATCGGATTGCTGTGTGAACCTCTATTTTCTGTGGGGCTTGCGGTTGCTGCCACGTCCTCGTTCCCACATTTGTCTGATTGTCTCTTTCTGGAAATGTTCTTCGGCTCGTTGTATGCCTAATATCTTGGATGCGGGCAGTACCTTGAGGTATTTTTTTATGTATTCTTTTTCGAGTTCGGCGATTTTTATTTTGGCGTCGGCAAATTCGTTGACAATGAGCAGGCATTTGTCTTCGCTGTGTTCTTTGCCGTATTTGGCGTTTACTTTGTCTCTGGCTTCTTTGTTTATGAGCCATTTTTTCTTTTGCAACTCGAAGAAGATGGGGAAGAAAGCGTCGGCTTCTTCTTGGGTGAGCTTGGCGTCTATTGTGATAAAGTTACGTTGGCGCTCTTGAAATTCTTGTAGCGAGAAGCGTTTTTTGCTTCGCTCGGGTGTCGAGGAGGCGTCTTGCGCCACGGTGGGGGCTATAATGCTCAGAATGGCTATCAGTGTAAAGAGTATCTTTTTCATATTGGTGGGGTTTTAGAAATCGGTGTTGCTGCTTGCAAGGTAGTTGTATAGTGTGTAATCGTCGATGCTGAGTGTTTCGTAAAAGTCGTCGAAATAGTCGTTACTGTATTCTTCGGCATAGGTCTCGGGGGGGGGGATGCTTAGAATGTCGTTGTAGTATATTAGGCCGCCCATTGCGAAGAGTAGTACCACTGAGGCTGCGTAACTCAATACTTTCATCAGTGGGGACGAACTGATGGAACGTATCTTTGTTGCTCCCGATGGTTGCAGGCGTGTCGATAGTTTTTGGGGCAGGCTGTCGAAATAGCCGTCGGGAAGGGTGAATGGGGTTTTGTTGGCTTTTATTTTTTCTAACTTCATAATCTCGTTTTTTGGGCAATGTGGTTTGCGCTTCTTGGTGTGATTGCAGGCCTCTTGCCCGGTTTATTATTTTGACTTTTTTGTGTTGCAAAGGTTTAATTATTGTCGTCCAGATAGTTTTCTATTTTTTTTACTGCTATGTGGTATGATGCTTTTAGTGCGCCTGTACTTGTGCCTAATATTTCGGAAATTTCTTCGTATTTCATCTCGTCGAAATATTTCATATTGAAAATGAGGCGTTGTTTGTGGGGCAGTTGGCTGATGGCTTCGTGTAGTAGTGCGTCGGCGTGGCTGCCACTAAAGTAGGGGTCGCTTTCGAGTTTCTCGGCAACGGAGCCTTCCTCGCTGTCGAGTGATACTAATGAGGGTTGTTTGTGCGATAGAAAGGTTAGTGTCTCGTTTATTGCTATGCGGTGTAACCACGTGGATAGTTGCGAGTCGCCTCTAAAATTTTTTATGTTGTTCCATACTTTTATAAATGTATTTTGCAGTATGTCGTCGGTGTCTTCGTGGCTCAGTACCATACGACGTATTTGCCAATAGAGCTGTTCGCTGTATTGCTTGACGAGGAGGGTAAAGGCGCTGTTCTGCAAGGTGGGGTCTTGCAGGGCCTTGAGGAGCTCTTTGTCGTTGTGTTTGCTTGCTTCTATTGACATTTTCTTTGTTGATGTGTCTTTCTTTAGACTGTTTTTTTTATAAAAGGTTTAGTGGCTGTCTTAAGTTGTTTGAACGGTCTTTTGAGGGAGGGGGTTATTTGATTGTAAATGTGAGCCCCTCATTGGCAAGATGGGTTGAGGGGAATATCTCCTCGGCCTCTTTAAGGAGTTGATTGTCGTCTTTGTAGCGCGATGAAAAGTGTCCTATTATAAGCTGTTTTACACGGGCGTCGAGGGCTATTTGGGCTGCTTGTCGTGCGGTGCTGTGGTAGGTTTCTTGTGCCCGGGTGTACTCGCTTTGGGCAAATGTGGCTTCGTGGTACAGAAGGTCGATTCCTTGTATGTGTTCAACTATTGAGGGGCAGGGGAGTGTGTCGCTGCAATAGGCGTAGCTGCGCGAGGGGTCGGGGGCGGTGGTCAGTAGGTGGTTGGGGATGAGCGTGCCGTCGGGGGTGGTGTAGTCGTTACCCTCTTTTATTCCTGCCCGCAGATGGATGGGGATGTTGTGGTATTCTATCATTGAACCTATCAGATGGCGTTTTTTGGGCTTTTCTTTGAATAGAAATGCGCAGCAGGGGATGCGATGCTCAAGAGGCAGGGTGTCTATTGTTATGTTGTTGTCTTCGTATATTGTGGCGTGATTGGTGGCGTCTATCGGGTGGAAGTGCAGTGTGTAGGGTAGCCCTTTGCAGAAAAAGTCGAGCTGTGGTTGCATAATGCGTTGCAATAGGGAATCGGCGTAGATGTGCAGTGGGGCTTTGCGTCCCAAAAGGGCAAAGGTGGATATGAGGCCTATGAGCCCGAAACAATGGTCGCCGTGCAGATGCGAGATGAATATGTGGTTGACGAAGGAAAAGTGTATGTGTGCGTGGCGCATCTGTAATTGTGTTCCCTCGCCACAGTCTATCATAAATTGTTTGTTGCCTATGCGTACTATTTGCGAGGTGGCATTGTGGCGGGTGGTTGGCAGTGCCGAGCCGCATCCTAATATGTGTACTTCAAATGGTTCCATTCTTTCTTGTTGGTGCAGGGTTACTCTTTTATCAGTTTGAAGCGCAGGCGCAGCGTGCCACTCTCCCACGTGTGGCTTATTATTTTGAATGTTCCTATTTCGCTTGTGTTGCTGACGTGTGTGCCGATGCAGGCGCAAAGGTCGTAGTCGCCTATGCGTACGATGCGCAGTGTCGTGCTTGCTTCCTCGGGTAGCTTGCTAAGGTCGATGCCTTGTGGGAGGCTCTCGCGGGTGCAGTATTCTGCTGTTACCGGCAGATTCTGTGCTATGATGCTGTTTACTTGTGCCTCGATGGCTGTTATCTGCTCGTCGCTTGGGGCTGTGGGTAGTAGGTAGTCGCATTTGCTTTTTTTACGCTCGATGTGGGCGTTACGACTTCGGGGACAGCCGAACATTCTTACCATTGTTTGGTTTAGAATGTGCTCGACGGTGTGCATAGGTGGGTACTCTGCCTTGTTGTGGTCGTTGAGTATGGGTGTTTCGGTGGTCATTGTGGTTATAATGTCTGATATATGCAAAAACAAATAGGACATACAAAAATAACTCTGTTTGTTGTTATGTGCAAATTTCCACAAGGTTGCATTGTGCATTGCTTACGGATTGTTATATTGCTTTTTATAATCTAAGAGGCTGTATCAAAAAAATGATACAGCCTCTTGGATTATTCTTTTCTTATATTTTTATTATTGGAACATCGTTCCAATTGGTTATTGCATCGGCGGTTTTTATGTCTATGAACTTAAAATCGTTCATAAAGTGTCGGAATTTCTCCTCGGCGTGTTTTATTCCAACGTATGATTTGAATTTTCGTACCATAGGCAATCCCGGTATCATTGGTTGGTCGCCGTCGAGGTCGCGCGGGTGTATGTAGCATAGGTTGTAGTCGCTATTTTGCAATGTCCAACGTTTTATCAGGCTATAGGGGGTTATTCTGAAATATCCGCCTCCTGAGAATGCGATTCTTTTGTCTAATATTTTTTTTGTTGTTATTGGAAATTCTTTGATTCTTACACCGTTGTGCTCTATAATGCTTTGTTTGTGCGTGGGATAGTCGGGGATTCCTCCGTGGGCGTGTGCTGCGGGGAATACCGAGCAGTCGAGCTCTATTCCTAACTCTTTTAGAATTTCAAAGGCCCAAGGCTCGTCTTTGCGAATTGAAAAACCGGGTGCGCGGAAATATTTAATTGGCTTTCCTGTTGTGTCCTGTAGAATTTTTATTGATTCTTCAAGGTCTTTTTTGAATTCTTGTCTGGATAGCTGCCACACTAATTGATGGTTCATCGAGTGGCTGCCAATTTCGTATTTTTGGGCAATTTTTTTTACAATCTCGGGGTATCTCTTTGCAACCCATCCAACAACAAAGAATGTTGCTTTGTTGTTGCTTTCGTCAAGTATATGAAGTATGCGATCGACATTGTTGTGAATGCGACTCTCGAAATTATTCCATTGTGCTTCGTCCTTTGTCCCTGAAAATTCAAGCAGATGGAACCATTCTTCAATATCTATTGTGAGAATATTCATATATGGGTTAACTTGACGTCTAAATGTTAATTCTTTTCTAAATCCAATGCTTATTGTTAAAAACAACGGTATATATTGTTGTCTGTTGGTGTATTGGACTTACGTCCGATATACCGCTGCACTCGCTGTAAAAAATCAAAGTATATTTTGTTTTTTACTCGTTTATTTCCGTTAAATTAGAATAATATTCCGACTAACTTATCCTTTTTCGTAATATTTGGCAAAAGTACTACTTTTTTTGTTAATGAAAAACTTTTTTTTTTGCGTTTTTTACCGTATGCAGAGTCAACCAGCAAGTGCAACATTACGAAATAAATTTGTAAAAGCACTC
>CAYYEL010000122.1:0-4715 GCA_964470845.1 uncultured Bacteroidaceae bacterium
AAAATTACAAAATAATTCACTGAGTAACAAGCGCTTAATTTATAGAACCTCCCTTAAATGTGTGCTCTGTGTTGCCGATAAATGTTATCTGTACGCCGAAAAAAGGGGCGGAATACAAAAAGGACGAGATTTTTTTCTCGTCCTTTTTGTCAATTTAATTCATTATTTTGAATCCTATAAAGAATGTTCGTGGTGCTGTGGGCCCATAGAAATAACCCGAGTCGCGGAATTCGCCTTTGTCGAGGTCTTTCTGGAAACTGTCGAAGATATTCTGTACACCGGCATTCAACTGAAGGTTAATGTGGTCGCGCAGTATAAATGTGTAGTCGAGTTTTACTCCAAAATCGAAAAAGTCGGGTGTCTCCTCCATACGGTCATTCTCGATGTAACCTGCATAGTGGGGGACTATCATCTCCCCGGTATATGTTCCCGAGAGGGCGACGTTGAAATTCTTCAGTGGCTTAGCCGATAGGGTGAAATAACCGTAAAAATCGGGGGTGCGGGGCATACGTCGTGTGGTGAGCTCTTGTCCGTCAACCTCGGTCCACACCTCGGGCTGTTTGTAACGGCTCTGTTGTGCAGTGATGCCCATTTGTAGCGATACATCTTTGCCGTGGGCAAATTTTGTTTCGAGGTTCACACCATATACTCGTGCTCCACTGCCGTTGCGGCGCTCTTTCATCATAAAACCCTCGTTGTTGTGTCCTATGTCTTCGAGTACAAAAACATTGTCGAGCCCGGTGTAGAATCCTTCGAGCAGAATGTTGCTCTGCCAATGTCCCAATTGGGTTGTCCAGTCGATTGAACCACTGAAACTGTTCGAGCGCTCTTCCTCAAGATTGTCGGCAAGGGTTATCTGTACTCCTTCGCCACCAACGGCTGTTACGTGCAAGTCTTCGTCATAGGCTTGTGTTGCGCGGAAGCCTGTCGAGTAGGTGAGGCGTGCTTGCAGCTTGTCGCTTGGCTTGAACAAGAGGTTCACACGGGGGCTTACAATGGGGTTGTCAATAAGATTGTGCTTGTCCATTCGGGCGCCCACTAAAAGGGTGAACATCTTTATCTCCCACTCATTTTGCAGGAATGCGCCTGCAATGCGCACATTCTGCTTCATATTACGGTTGTAGCCGGTCATAATGTCGTGCAAACGATTCTCTTGATACTCGATGCCTGTTACAAAGCTTGCAGGGGCAAACAGCAGTTTGTTTATCTTCATATTATATGTTGCGCCTGCCACCCACGTAAGGTCGTCGGTCTTTCCGTATGCGTTGGGGTCGCGCTGTGCACCATAGTAGCTGTCGCGGTCGGTGTGCTGCACCGAGCCATAGAACGAGAGTTTATTGCGAAATTCGTTCCACGTGTAGTCGTAGGCCACTCCGCCACTGTTTATTATGTGCTTGGTCTGCTCGGTAATATCGGCCTCGTGTGGCTGATAGTCGAATCTGTTTCCTCCGCGGCGTGTCTCGTTTGTTGTGTGATATTCGAGGCTCAAGCGGCTTGTTGTTGTGGGGCGATAGTATGTGCGCAGACCGAATGTGTTGATATTGGTCTTTCCAAGCTCGCTGAATTCGTCGCCATCGTGGTCGTAGGGGTTGCGGTTGCGGTAGCTCTCATAGACGGCTATGCCGTATGAGTTATCCTTTGCTACCAATGAGGCGTTTGCGCCCATATACTGCTCCCAGCTTTTTCCGCCGTAGTTGTTGAAATTGCTCGATATTTGGAACGAGTTGTTCACGGGGTCTTTTGTGATAATGTTTATTGTACCGCCCACGGCATTTGCACCAAATAGGGCCGAGCCGCCTCCGCGTACAACCTCGACGCGCTCAATCATATTCACAGGAATCTGCTCAAGACCATAGACGCCGCTTAGGGCGCTTACAATGGGGCGGCTGTTGATGAGTACCTGTGAGTAAGGGCCTTCGAGGCCGTTTATGCGCACCTGTGGGAAGCCGCAATTCTGACAGTTGTTCTCGACACGCAGTCCCGGTACGTAATTCAGGCTCTTGGCAAGGTCGGTCGAGTTGACCTGCTCGAAGAGTATAGGGTTAATGACATTTACAACAACGGGGGCATCCTGACGGCGCACCTCGTTACGGTTGGCCGACACTACAACCTCGTTTATGATAAGCGCCTCTTGTTGCAATCTGAAGTGAACCACTGCTGTAAACTCCTTGCTGACTGTAATCTCTTTTGTCATTGTGGTGTAACCCATTGCCGAGACACGCAGAGTGTATTTCCCGGGGCGCAGTTTGCGAAACTCGAATTGTCCCTGTTCGTTGCTGCTTGTTCCCTCGCCTGTTTCCAGAATTATTATGCTTGCAAAGGGGATATTCTCTTCGCTGCCATCCTCGATGACGTGTCCCGAAATCATATTCCCCTCCTTAATGCCGCCACCGACGGCTGCTTGTACTCCCGATAGTATGCTCATTATCAGGGTTAAGAAAAATATTGTTCTTTTCATCTGTGTAGTTATTGTATTTTGGCTGCAAATTTCGGAATAATATAAATAATCTGTAATAGTAATTTTTAGTTAATTTATAAATTCCACTACTAAAATATAGTTATTCTTAGTGGCTTTTCATACTCTTTTTTTATATTGCAGATACTCATTAGTAGGTATTTTTGCAGCCGATGGATATAAATTTAAACAGTTGCTAAGTAGCTATTTGCGAGGCGTGTGTTTATATAGAATTCCGACAGATGGTCAACGGCCATCTGTCGGAATTCTTATAGGTTAATGTACTTTTTATAATTTCTTTTTGAGCCAATCGAGGAACAGTTGGTTAACTCCTGCGTCGGCCTTTATAATCTCCTGTGAATATTCGATATTGGCTTCTCTTAACTTGACAAACTCGGGGCGTTCGTATATCTCAATCAGTGTGTTTAACTCCTCTTCGCTCACTTTGCCCTCCATTGTCATACACATCAGCACCGGTGTTGCACGGCTTATATAATCGAAGAAACTCTCGGCAAGGATGCGGCTCTCGGGTGCTCCCTCGGCCATAATATCGTTTACAGCAGTAAAACTGTTCTCAATAATGGCTTTGCGTCCCGATACTATATAGAATTTTTCCATTGTCGGCAGATAGCCGGCACGCAGCTCCTCGGACAGAGTGGGAATGTTGGGCTCTTCGCCGTTCATAATGCTTGCAACAGTCGTCGAGGTTTGCTCTTCTATCAGCTTGCGCAGGTCATTTTGCGTAATGTCAGCAATCTTTTTAACGATGCTCAATGCCTTTTCGTCGCTAATTGTGTTGTTGATTCTTTTAAACTCTACAACAGATATCTTGTTGCTGAAATAGGGCAGCGCCATACTCGCAAGGTCGTTGTTCAGCCTCTCTTTGCAATAGAGGGCTGCTAATTTCTGCGCCACTGCGTCTCTGTCTGTTGCCACAGGGTAAGGACAATCGGCCATAGTGTTCATATATTGCAGAGCCTGTGCTTTAAAATGCGCCTCACTGAAATTATCCGAGAGACGACTCCACTCCGACTGATAGTATTTTGTCAATTCCTTTTTCAGCCCGGACTCACTTGTACACGATACGAAACTTATTGACAGGTACATCGCAAGTATAGCGATTGATACCACAATTGATAAGGACTTTTTCATAGCTCAACACATTTATAGGGTTATTGTATATGTCTCCTTAACGAGTGTGCTATCTGTAGATACAAACAGTCAATTGCAAATATAATTGTTTGATGTAAAAAACAAAGAATGTTTGAGAAAAAATGATACAAATTTCTGAATTTTGTTATTAGAGGTGCAAAAAGGGTGTTACAGCATAGCCACAGCGCCGCTTATAAGCAGCAGAAGATATACTATTCTCTTTAGAGCATCTGCGCTAATGTAGGTGAAAAGGTGTCTCCCTACTGTTGCACCTATCACTGCTCCCAATACTCCTGTGCCCCACCACAAGAGTGTCTGTTCGCCAAAAAATCCAACCCTTGCGCGAAAAAGCGTGTAAAAAATATTCAATAGCACCGAGAAAGCCTGCAACGTGGCAATATAGGCCATTTTATTCTCAATGTTACTTATACAATAGAGCACGAGCGGTGGGCCGGGCATTGCAAACATTCCGCCCATCACTCCGCTAAGCGTTCCCAATGAGCCTTTCACCAACCAATTTTGCGGAAGCCTTCTCTTGCCCTCAAAAAAGAGAAAATATAGAGCTATGAGCACAAACATTGCCCCGAAACATCTTTTCAGCGTGGCACCGCTGAGCGTGGCCATATACTCAATTGCGAGAAACGATGCGATAAGGTTTATTATAAGCAGTGGCGCCATTAAACGCCACTGTATGTGCCGGTAATAGCGGATGGCAATAATCAGGGCTGTGCTTCCGGCCAAAAGTCCCGATAGCGTGGTAGCCTCGCCGTATGATGGCAGGAAATAGGGGAAAAACATCATCACGAATATCCCGAATCCAAAGCCGCTTATACGTTGGATGAGGCTGGCTCCGATGGTTAGAACGAATATAAATAAAAGTGTTTGCATTGTGTGCCGTATAATTCTTTAGTCGATGAACCGGAAATTTCCCCTGCGAATATAGTGCAATTTCTAATGAAAATAAAACTTAAACACCTCTCTTAATGCTGCAAAAATAGGATAGAATCATAAAAAATGATTACTTTTGCCGCAGATAATCAATTATTCCGTATTTGATTGATACACAAATAGCGAATGCTATGGTAGATAGTTGTTGGTAACGATTTGG
>CAYYEL010000123.1:0-4640 GCA_964470845.1 uncultured Bacteroidaceae bacterium
GCAGGCAACCGACCTTATCATCCTTGCAGCCCGTCCAGCGATGGGAAAGACGGCGTTTGCGCTATCGCTCATACGTAATATGGCGGTCGATCAGGGTATTCCCGTGGGAATGTTCTCGCTTGAGATGGGTAACGTGCAGCTTGTGCAGCGTCTCATATGTAACGTGTGTCAGATTGCGGGAGATAAAATTCGTAGCGGACAGCTTGAGGGATATGAGTGGGGACAGCTCGACAGCAAGATTACCGCCCTCGAAGGTGCACCGCTTTATATTGACGATACTCCGCAGCTATCGGTCTTTGAGCTTCGTTCAAAAGCCCGACGTATGGTGCACGAATATGGTGTAAAAATGATTTTCATCGACTATCTTCAGTTGATGACTGCAAACACAGGAAAGGGTAGTCGTCAAGAGGAGATTAGTACAATTTCGCGCTCGCTCAAGGGATTGGCCAAGGAACTTAACATTCCCATAATGGCTCTGAGCCAGCTTAACCGTAACCTTGAGGGCCGCGAGGGTGTCGAGGGTAAACGTCCGCAGTTGAGCGACCTTCGCGAGTCGGGAGCCATCGAGCAGGATGCCGATATTGTGATGTTTGTGAATCGTCCCGAGTACTTCCACATATATAAGGACGGCGATTTTGACTGGCGCGGCAAGGCCGAGATTATTATAGCCAAGCACCGTAACGGCGGCCTCGATAATATTCCGCTGATTTTCCGCAAGGAGTATGCACGCTTTATGAATCTGGACGACGAGTCGTTGCCCCCTGTGCCCACCGAGATTCCCGTGATGCGCGGCTCGAAACTGAACGCAGCATCGTACGAGCCGATGGGCAATGCACCGCTTCCGCCGCTTCCCGACTATTTGCAGGATTCTACTCCCACCGACATTATCCCCGGTGCTCCCGGAGGCGAGCCGCTGCCTTTCTAAAAAAATGGTTTACGATAAAACGTGATTAAACTATGCAACAAGACGATTCTGCAATATATGGAGAGACTTTATACAGATTAGAGTGTGATGTAAAGTTTGAATTATTCTTTATAATACCAGTCTTTATCTTTATGCTTTTTCCACTACATTATATAGCTATAGGTGAGGAGTGCACATTGTTTATGCTACTTTATATCTTGTTCTTAACAATGTATATTCTTGCACTTAGGCCTTTAATTAAGAATAACAAAAGTTGTATCGTATTAACAACCAAAGGGATTAAGTTTTATTACGACTATGAGTGTGGCTTCGTCGATTGGAAAAATATTAGTTCGTGCGATATAACTTGTGTCGATACTTTGGGTACTAAGGGAGGGTTTTATATAAAAGGACATTTTATTTTGTTACCATCAAATGTTTGTTTAGATATAACTCATACATTGTCCCAAGATAACATTGACGAATTTGTAAATAATATAAACTATGCTTATAACAAGGCTATGAATAGTGATAATGTCAATATTGTACGGAAATTTAAAAGTACAGATGAATCATATATAAAATGCAAACTCAGAACAACTGGTGAGTATGTACATAATATTGGTACTCTGACACCGATACAATTACGATTAAAGAAATTTTCTAAAGATTTGCCGTTTGTAATTTGGAGTTTACTGTATTTATACTACTTACTACGATAAGAGTGATTATTATGAGAAAACTAATGCTATGGAAAACAAAATAGAAATTGAAAAAGACGAACAAGTGTTATATAGTGGTGGTTTCAATTATATGTATATAGGTGTAACTGTTGCTATTTGTGTAATAATTTTAGTAGTCTGTCTATATAATTGTATTGACAACTCAAAAACAGACAATGTTTCTCCATATAGTCTTATTGGAGTTGTATTTTGTCTTGTTTGCGGCTATTTTCTTGTTAAGTATATTAAAAGTCTTGAAAAATTAAAAGACGATGAATTGTTAATTACCAGTGTGAATATTAAATGGGTTGCTAATGGAAAGGCCGATAGTAAAAGTTGGCAACAGATTGAGAGTTTTGATGTGGATTTTACCTCTGATAATAAGACTTTCTTAATAATTAAACCAATTGACGAGGATGCTATTCGTTTGGATTTAACATATATAGAATTCAATTTAAAGAAATTCTGTACTGCTGTAAATGAGGCATATAGTAATAATCAGATAGTGGGATTAGAAAAATGCAATACTGATGTTATAAAAGAAACCGGTACTCTTTTGAATTATAAAGCTCTGCGCCGGAAAAGAATCTCAAATTTTAGTTATGATTATGTTCCTTAAAATATATTTCAGTAGAAGCAAATAGTCTTCAGTAACTAAAAAATAATCATTATGGAAAACAAAATTGAACTTTCAAACGACGAACAAGTGTTGTACCGCGCTTGTGCCTCAAGAATGAAAATAATACTTTTTGCGGCATTTTGGATTCTTGTTTGTATTTACTCTTTTTATTTAATTTTTATAGATGATTCTGCCGATGTACGCACTCTGGCGATAAAAAAATGTTCTTTTTTTATAGTACCAATGTGTGTGTTACTTTTGTATGCGGTTGTAATCGGAATGCGTTGTTGGAACGACTACTTACTAATAACCGACAAGGGTATTTATTATAATCTTAATAGGACGAAAAAATCGCTATCTTGGAGCTGTATAAAATGTTGCCAGATGCGTAAAAGATTAGAACGTGATGGAATACTTAAGGAATTAGTTATTGAACCAAAGCACAAGGATAAAGTATGTATTGATATAAGTGGTTTAAAATGCAATTTAAAGGAAATAAGTATTACAATAAATAATGCTTATGTAAATTATTACAAAGAAAAGAAAATTTTGGTCGATAATAAGTCTTTGATTGATTATGAGGCAACAAAACAAATGTGGAAAAAGGATATAACTGTTGTTGTAGTTCTTTCTACTTCAATAATAGCGCTTATATTTATAGCAGCAATAATTAGTGCTCTTTGATGTAAGAGGGGGCAAGAAAGGTTAAGAAAGGTTATCGTATTGTAATAACAAAAAAATATATATTAGTGCAGTGGCGATGAATTTAATTTATTATCTTCGCGGCTGAAAATAAAAAAGTGAATATAATAAGGAATTAAATATGGGTAAAATAATACTTACGGGCGACCGTCCCACAGGACGTTTGCATCTTGGACATTATGTAGGCTCGTTGCGCCGTCGCGTCGAGCTTCAGAATTCGGGACTTTTCGATAAGATATTCATTATGATTGCCGATGCACAGGCACTTACCGACAATGCCGATAATCCCGAGAAAGTGCGTCAGAATATCATTGAGGTTGCACTCGATTATCTGTCGGTGGGCATCGACCCTGCAAAAAGCACTATCTTTATACAGTCGCAGGTGGCCGAGTTGTGCGAGCTTGCATTCTATTATATGAATCTTGTAACCGTGTCGCGTCTGCAACGTAACCCCACGGTAAAGACCGAGATTCAGATGCGCAATTTCGAGACGAGCATCCCCGTCGGATTTTTTACTTATCCCATCAGTCAAGCGTCGGATATTACAGCTTTTCGTGCAACAACCGTTCCTGCGGGCGAGGATCAGCAACCAATGATTGAGCAGGCACGCGAAATTGCACGTCGCTTCAACGGCATTTATGGCGATACTCTCGTCGAGCCCGAGATTCTGCTGCCCGACAATGCCGCCTGTCTGCGTCTGCCCGGTACAGACGGAAAGGCCAAGATGAGTAAGTCGCTCGGTAACTGCATATACCTCTCGGATACAGCCGAGGAACTTCGTCAGCACGTGATGGGAATGTACACCGACCCCGACCATTTGCGTGTGCAAGATCCCGGCAAGATTGAGGGTAACACAGTCTTTACCTACCTTGACGCATTCTGTAAGCCCGAGCATTTTGCAGCTTATCTGCCCGATTATCCCAACCTCGACGAACTTAAAGCTCACTATCGTCGCGGAGGCTTGGGCGACGTAAAAGTAAAGAAATTCCTCATTGCAATATTGGAGGAGGAACTTGCCCCCATACGCGCACGCCGCAAAGAGTGGGAGCAGAATATCCCCGAGGTTTATCGTCTGCTGAAAGAGGGTAGCGACGCTGCGCGCGCAGTAGCTGCCGAGACACTTGCCGATGTACGCCGAGCAATGAAGATAAACTATTTCGAGGATACCGAACTTATTGCTCAGCAGGCTCGTAAATTCCGCGGAGAATAATTAAGACCATAATATACGCATTTTATTATAAATGTTGTTATATTGATATATGAGCTTGTTGTTTTATGTTTGTAACATTGGCTCTTGAAATATGTAATACATTTGCTCTTTTTTAAATAGAAGACGACGACTAATAATGTTAAACCGTCCAACTTTTGGGGGGCATATCATAATAGTGGTCGCCTTCTTCTATTGTTACTATAAATTGCTTATAATAATTTGATAAATAATTAACAGACGAAACAGATAGTAAATAACGGACGGATTTGTCTATTATAGACATAAATTGTGAGAGTGATATATTTATGCTCTCCATAACATTTTAGGACTTTTTATTTGTTCTCACAAATCGAATAACCGCCAAAATATTCACTTACACGAGAACAAGCAAATTGAAGTTCGCGTTCCCAATGGGGCGCGGGCTGCTTGTGCTTGTTTGTGTAAGAGGTTTACTTGGCGGTTGACCGGATTTGTGAACAGGTA
>CAYYEL010000124.1:0-4634 GCA_964470845.1 uncultured Bacteroidaceae bacterium
GAACCAAGTTTATTTAATTTTTAATCGTCCACAATTTTTAGTGGACAGTAGTGATTTTTAGTATATCCTCAAACAGAATTTTATAATCTTCTCCGTTTTTGTCATAAATGTTTTTTTGACAATATTCTGGTTTTCTTATTGTTGAATGTTCTGTTTGGTATTGTTTATTTCCAGACAAAACAAAAATATATGGTTCCAGTTGTCTGTTTTGCCCTTGAAGACGTACTATTTGTTCTTTAGCTTCATCAAAATCATCAGATGCTTTTCCTGTTATAGCTTTTTGGTTATGAATATCAAGAATTACCGCAGACCATCTTGAGGAGTTTTTATTAATTGCATCTATACCTTCTTTGTAGGTCAGCATAGGTGTTATTTTAATACCATATTCATAAGCTAGTTCGATAATTTCTCGCCCCATTGGTGTTAAAACATCTTGGTTCTTGCATTCATCGTCTATCCAAAGTACTTCTATCATACTTATATAAATTAGAGTGAAACAATCGGGAATTCAATACTAACAACAACTGGAAAATCAACAGTACTATATGGTACAATTGCTCTTCCGCTAAACTTTTCGCATATTTCAAATATACGTGCACCACCCATACCTGTATTACCAGTTTTTCCAGAGAAACTACCCTTAACGAAATATTCACTTCGTCCTCTTTCTGAAATAGGATTACCATTATTGGCAATATCGATTCTGCAATATCCATCACCTGTTTCCGATAGTATTACGTGAATCTTATAATCCTCTCTACTGTCATCTGTAAAACCATGACGAACTGCATTAGAAAAAACATTTTCAAAGATTGATTCAAAAGAATTGTGAGAGATTTTAATCTTTAATCCCTTATCCTTGATTTCTATGTTGAGAGTAAAACGCCGATTGTATTTTGAAGCAAATCTATCGCAGAATTCTTTGACAAAGTGTTCTACATCTATAGTTTCAGGTTGTTCTCCTGCGGTTTCACTTTCTGTCAATATCTTAATATCCTCCTCAACCTTTTGTATTGAGCCTATCAAATTCTTTAGCAAATCCCCAACAGTTTGTTTGGAAACCTTGCCAATTGTTGATGATAATTTTACACCATCAGATGAAATACTAATAAATCTTTCCAGACGTTCCACTGCCATACGAACAGGCATAATGTCATTACTGAGGCGATGTTTGCTGTTGCGAATATGTGCTTCATTCAGCCATTCTTTTTGTTGAAACTTACGTTCCTTCTCTGACATCTTATCAAGAATAATCTGTTCCATCATCTTCGCCTCATCAATTCGTTGACGTTGGATGGTAAGTGAAGGTATTAAAAAACTAATACTGCTCCAACTTAAAAAAATGGTTTCTGCAAGTGTTATATTTTCATGGAATCCATCAAACTCACATAGTCCAACGTCCTTGAAACCAGGTCCTATCTTATATTTTTCATTCTCGTCTATATTGTATGATATTTTTGTCCATGAATCATATTTAGACATATAAAAGAAATACTCTGAATACACATGTGGTAACATTTCAAACAACAATGTGTAGCCATCAACTTTGCTGCGTTTGAAAGATGAACATATATATACAGGTAAACTTTCTGAAGCTAAGATGTACGCCATCTTTGAACCATGGGATTTAAGTAGAAGGACAGGAGAAGTTATCTTTCGCATACCCTTAGTTGCTTCTCCCTTCGCTAGGGACTCTGGTTGAACATCAATATTATTCCAATTTGAGGTTAGATGTTCATCCGTAAATATGTGGCCTATTTCAATCTCTTTTAATTCCTGCCAATTAGCACGTTTGAGAATTTTAAAAAGTGAAATGTCTTGAAGTCTTGTTTGCTCTGTAGATAAAATGTTCATCATATATATATCAAGAAAAGAGGTTAAATATTGATAATCACGAGTGCAAAGTTTTATATTATTTGTGCAGCCTATCTGCACACGTAAAATAAATTTCGTATGTTTGTTTAATTTGTATAATATGCTTTTCTCTAACCGGTAGAGGCTTAATGATTTCTACGTCACTTCCAAATGATAACAATAATGTATAGAATTCCTTGTTGGGTATAAGTGTCAATCCAATGATGCAGTTTGCTTTATCTATGATCTTTTGTGACCAATGTAAAGGTTTTGATGTTATATAAGGAAAACGAGCCTTTGAAAATCTTAAAACAATCTTCTCTACCTCTTTGTCACTTGGTATCGTTACTCCTATAACATCATCAAAATATTCTGTAAAATCAATGTCAGTAGGTTTGTATTTTAAGTCTATTGGCGTACAGCTCTCTATTCGGTCAAGAGGGATATTAGTGATGGTTTGGTATTCCTCGTTAAAAGCAAACAAGAACCAACGGGTATTGTACTGTTTTATATAATAAGGGTGCACCTTCCACTTGAGAACTTCGCCCTCAAACTTGCAGTATGTTATCAGCAAACACTGCTTATTCACAATGCTATTAAAGAGCGGCGAAAGAAACTCAAGACCTTTCAAGTATATATTCTGCTCAAAGTCAATGACACTAGTAGTGTTGTCCACAAGTTGAAACTTATCTTCCAATTTTGATATAATCTCTTCAACCCACTCAAAACTCGGTACGCCTTTGAAACGGTTTAGAGTAAATGTTGCTTCTTTAAGCTGGTCAAGCTCTGCTTTAGAAAGTGGTTGATTATTTATAGAGAACTCCTTATCGGAATATCTGAAATAGACTTTCTTGCCGTCCTTTATATGCGCAAGAGGTATTTCCCATCCGGCAGAACTTTCCATAAAGTTTATATCATCATAAATCTGTCGCCGACTAATTGCAGGATTATCGGGGTCAGAATATTTGCTTTCACCGGTGAAATTATATAAGGCATTATTGCACGCTTCAATAAGGTCGTTAATATAAAAATTACGCCCCCAATTACTAAAACACCTATCAAGTGCCTGGTATCTTATCATCGCGTGCTTGTTTGTTGCCATATCTTGCTTTTTATATTTCACAAATGTAGCAAAACTTAACAAAATATTTCATAGAATTTCAATTTTTTCAAAAAGTAAAATGTTTCACAAATTGGCTTTCGCCAAAATGTACAAAACACAGCCAATTTACACTCAAAATACATAATCGGTGTATAATATTGGAGAACGTAGGCTCTCCATTTTTTTTCAAACGTAACACAATATATTCTTAGTTTGAATTTGTTTTCTAAACAATATTGTTTATTTTTGCAGTATGAATGCTGCATTAGAAATACTCAAAGGATTGCATCCTGGTTTGTTTTTGCAACGAGAATTAAACAAGCGTAAACTCGGAAGCGGACATTTTGCTGAATCTATAGGCGAACATCCGCAAACGCTTAGTGCCATAATCCGTGGACGCAGATCAATGAACATCCCGCTTTCGCTTCGCATTGAAAAAGCCTTGGGATTGGAAGAAGGCTTCTTGATGACTTTGCAAGTGTATTTTGATATTTCAGAGGAGAAACGACACCAGTCTGCAAGCAATCGTCCCGATAGCAGCAAGTTTCGCCCCACTCTGTTTTGGGATACTTCATTCGAGCATATAGATTTCATAGCACACAAACGTTATGTTATAAACAGGGTATTCGAACGCGGAACAGAAGAAGAGATTTTAGAAACAATCCGTTTTTATGGTAAAGACACAATTATAGAAACAATAGCTTTTGTTGCAAATTCTCCTTTTACAGAGAATGTCAAACAAAACTTAAAAGCATATCTTGATTATGAAGCATAAAGAATTGCAGTTTAAAACGGTTAAGCCGATTCTCCGTTCAACACTGGAGCATCTTATGACAATAGAAGATTTTGCACCTTTTCGTCTTGTAGGTGGAACCTCACTCTCATTGCGTTATGGTCATCGTATGTCAGATGATATAGACCTTTTCACTGATGCAGAATATGGGGCATTGGATTTTCATAAATTGCAAGATATTCTGAGAAAAGAGTTTCCATATTGCTCTGGTGATTGTGGAACTGTTATCAGCTTTGGTGTATCATATCTCGTTGGCAATTCAAAAGAGGATTGTGTTAAGCTCGACCTCTTCTACACCGACCCATTTATACGTCCAATTGAGTTACAAGGCGATATACGCATTGCATCAGTTGATGATATTGTTGCAATGAAAATTGATATCATTCCTCGTGGTGGACGTAAAAAAGACTTTTGGGATTTACACCTATTGCACGATCACTACACACTAGAACAGATGCTTTCATTGTATGAGGAGCGCTACCCTTATGGAGCGACACGAGAAGAATGCATAAAAGGATTGACAGATTTTGCATCAGCCGATTCCGATCCTAATCCGATATGCCTACAGAAAAAGGTATGGCAGTTAATTAAGCTTGATTTTACTGAATGGGTTGCTGATTTGAAAGCTTGACTTTCTAACTACTAAATACAATAATCCCCCGGGACTGCCTTGTTATATAGGCGGTTCGGGGGATATTTCTTCTTTTTTAGTGTTTTATTAGACAATATAGCCAGACGCTGAATTTCTTGTTTATCGATATTCAATCGATCCTTCTTCTTGGAAGTTGTGATAAATTCTCCAAAGTCTGTAAGCGTATTTAGGTGTAAGCATCATTAGTGTCCACTAAAAAATCGAAATAGTTCTTTGAAATAATTGATATTTAA
>CAYYEL010000125.1:0-4631 GCA_964470845.1 uncultured Bacteroidaceae bacterium
CACTCAGCGGTATTGGTAATGTAAATGCCGAGGATGGCGAACAGGTTATTTACGATGTAACCGGTCGTCGCGTTAAGAATGCCGTTAAGGGTGTTTACATCATCAACGGTAAAAAGGTTTTGGTTAAGTAATTAACACAATCTTAAATATTTTGGGCAGCGTGCTTTAAAGGCACGCTGCTTTTTTTGTCAACGACGCAGGCTCGGTGCACCAATTTTACTTCTTTAAGTAACAAATAAAAACCTGCAACATAAATCTATATATAGCTATTAGTTAATAATAGATATAAAAATGAATATTTTTGTGAAAAAATAGCTATACTCTCAAAAGTTTTATATTTTTGCAAGCGAAAATAATGTTATAGTATTAAAATGATAATTTTGAATAGATGCTTATGAAAAAATTTACACTTTTTCTATCAATGTTCGTGGCATTTGCAATGACAGCATTTGCACAAGCCGAGGGCGAGGGTGGTGCAGAGGCAACAACCCCTACTATTTGGCTTTTGGAAGATAATGTACAAGTATATACCGAGCTTCAGTATTTTACTGTAAGCACCGATGCCGACCGTTTGGAACTGTCGGGTAAAGGCGAGGCCAAGCTTGTACAAGTGAGCTCGGGACAAGGCCCTGTGATGAGTGGCTATCCCATTGGCTATACGATGGCTCTTCTTGAGACACCCAATGTGATAAAAGCTGTCGGAGAGTGGAAGGTTGTTATTCCCGAAGGTTACTATTCGCTTCAAAAAGATGGTGAGACATATCCCAGCCCCGCCTACGAAAAGGTATTTAAAATAGGTGCTCCCGAGGACTTTAAAATTGTTTCGACCGACCCCGAAAATGGCAGCACAGTGTCGTCGTTGAGCAAGGTGCTTTTGACATTCAACTATCCTCCTATGGATTGTTACAAGGTGCTTAAAGTGGTAAATTCGGCAGGCGACAGTATCTGCGAGGTAACAGCTCATTGCTACGACGAAGAGGGTAACTGGTACAATGGTTGGTTATCGATGCGTTTGGCCCTCTCGGATACAATAGTTGCACAAGGTACATACTATATTCAGATACCCGATAGCACAATTAAAAAACAGGCCGACCAGCTTACTCCCATTGCACCTACCACTCTTGTGTATCACGTCGATGGCTCGCAGGCTACAGGCATTCTGCCCGTTGTAAACAGCACCGCAGCATCTGCAATATACGACCTTACAGGACGTCGCATCGAGCAGGTAACTACTCCCGGTGTATATATCGTCAACGGTCGTAAGAGATTTATAAAGTAACGAGTTTATAAAATATTATATATCACTCTTACGCGTCGGGAATTATAATTGGGTGTTATATTGTAATAATAGCCTAAAAATTTTGTAAAAAAAACCGACTGTTTGAAAAATTTCTTATAACTTTTACATATATTTGCAGCGACATAAACTGTTGAGGCTAATATTCTTGCGCAACTTACTTTGACAAAAAGAAAGTTGCGCAAACCTATTAGTCGCATTGTGAAAGATATAAAGATTAAAATAACCTTTTTTATTAACTAAATTCAACATTTATGAGAAAGTTTACACTTTTCTTGTCGTTGTTTGTTGCTTTTGCAACAGCAGCGATGGCTCAGATTTCGGGAGCATCCGAGCTGAGCAACGATAAATGTTATGCAATCACTGCTAAGGATGCAGCCCGTGGCGCTCTTTATGCAGGCGAGGGTGCAACACATTTATCGCATTGTGGTGCCACATACGGCAATTACCACAACAGGGATGTAGCTGTAGATGCTTCTAACCCGGCACAACAGTTTGCATTCGTGCAGTACGATGGCAAACTCTATCTTTACAGTGTATCGGAGAAGAAATTCGCTGTAAAAGACGGACAGTTTGTTAAATTTACTGAGAACCCCGAGGGTTATGTAACAGTTGAGCCCGCAGACGTTGCAGGTTACCTCCTTATTAAATTCAACGGTGCCAACCGTCTGAACTTCTCGGGTGGTTACACTCACGGTGTTGTAGCCAACTATGAGGTTCCCGATAATGGTAACCGTCTGATTATTACCGAGGCCGGCGATTTTGACGCAACAGAGGCACTTGCAGTGTTCGAGAAGGCTGCTCAAGAGTTAGAGGCTGCCAAGGCTACCTATGAAGAGAAATTTGCACAGGCATTTTTGCTGCTTAACGATGCCAATCTCTCGGTCGAGGCAACTCCGCTGACATTGCAGGTTACCGACCCCGCAGCTCCCAACTACCTCTCTTGTAGCAATGTTGACCCCGCCGAGGGTTCAATGGCCGAGCTTATCGACGGCGACAACAACACCTTTATGCACTCGAACTGGCACTCGATAAGTGCTACAAACGACTGGTTAGACCTCGACCTTGGCGAGGGTAACGAGCTTTCTGTTTTCCAATTCAACTACCACACACGCGTGTTTAACGGCGGTAGTGATATTCCTTCATCAATCCTCATTCAGGGTAGCTACGATGGAGAGTATTTTATGGATGTTACAACAGTAAGCGGTCTGCCTGTAAAAGCTGATACAGACTATCAGTCGGGTGTCATAATGAGCGACGAGGCTTATCGTTACTATCGTTTCGTTGTTACAACAAACAGCAACCGCAAGTACTTCCATATGGCCGAGTTTGGCTTTGCAAGCGCAACCGTATCAATCGCCGAGGGTCTTGAGGGTAAAACTCAGGCTTATCTGAACCTGAAGGCTGTTGCCGAGGCTGTTCAGAATGTCGAGGATGCCGACCTTAATACCTATAACGCTTACAATGAGGCGTTGACAAAGGCAATTGCCGATGCAGTAGCCGAGGAGAGCACGCTTGCTCTTATCGACGAGGCTAAGGAGCTTCTTGCTATCGAGGGCGTAGGTTATCCCACCGAGGCTCCCCGTGCAGCGCTTCAGGCTGCTATCGACGAGGCTGCCGATTATCCTGTGGCAGCAGCCGAGCCAGCTCTTCAGGAGGCTATGGAGGCTTACTATGCTTCGACCGACGTTGTTCTTCCCGTAGCAGGAAAAACATATACCATTACAATGGTTGCAAAGAGCGGTAAGAAATTCTACCTCAACTACAATGCCGAGGACTATGACATTGAGTTGAAGGAGCGCACAAATAACAGTGCACTTCCCCAGTCGGCTGTATTCTACAGCGAGGCTAACGAGGATGGCACAATTGCTCTCAAGACCTACGATGGCAACTACCTTGTTTATCACAGCAACTACAATGGCGTAAACTGGCTTGAGAATGGCGGTAACGTAAGCGGTCTGCAAGAGGGTAAGGATAAGATGACAAGCCTTACTTTTGCCAAGATGGTTAACGGTGGCAATGTAAGCGCCGATAACAACGCACAGATTTTCGGTCTGCTCACTTGGTACAGCTTGCGTGGTTACGACACAGGCAAGTCGCAGGATACATACGGTTATGTGGTTCTTAAGGCAGACGGTAGCAACTACGACGGCGCAGCTGCTCCTTTCTGGGACGACAATTATTCGTCAGGCTTAAGCATCGAGGAGGTTGAGCTTATTCCTCAGACAGCTGTTATCGACTTTACCGTTAACAACTGGGGTATCTCTACATATGAGGAGACCAATTACAATGGTATTAAGACTGCCGGTGAGTATAGCAATGGCAGCTACACTGTAAATATCGACCCCACAAAGAATGGTGGTAACTTCTACTACGACCAAGGTTTCTTGCGCATTGCAAAGCCCGGTTCTAAGATTGTGCTTCCCGCATTCAACTTCCCCGTTGGCAAGATTGAGGTTGTCGGACACTCAAGCGCAACAAGCTACAAGACTGTTGATATGAATGTATATGTTGGCGAGACTGCTGTAAGTACACCTTGCATCGGCTCAACAGCTACAAGTGCATTTGAGATTGCTGCCGACAAACAGGCTGCAGGAACAATATATGAGCTTGTTATCGGTTCAAATGCCGGTAACTACTCAAGTGTAATGTTCATTACCGCAATTAAGGTATATCCCGCTAACGGATTGAAATCACCCGAATTCTCTGTTCCTGCCGGCGTTTACACCGAGAGCTTTACAACATACGCAACAACTGCAAGCGAGGAAATTGCCGAGCAGGCACGTATCTACTATACAACCGATGGCACAGAGCCTACAACAAAATCGTCTCGCGCTTACAGCGGCGCAATCCGTGTAAGTCTCAGCTGCACAGTTAAGGCTATTGCTTGGATTGTTTACGATGGTATCGAGTATGTGAGCGAGTCGTCGTCAATCGACTATATCGTATCAGAGAAAGCTCCCTTCAAGAAAACAACTGTTGCTGCTGCCGGCGATTATCTTGTAGTTGCCGATGGCAAACTTGCAACTCCCATCGAGGGTACAGTGCTTCCCGTTAAGGATGCTGCTGTTAATGGCGATTATGTTGAGGACGCAGTTTACTATGCTTTGACACTTGAGGCTACCGATGGTGGTTACTATGTTAAGGATGCAACAGGTAAATATATCTATGCTTCGGCTACTGTAACAGGTGGCACAGGTACAGGCACAGGTACAGGTACTGGTACAGGTACAGGCACAGGCACCGGTACAGGTACAGGCACAGGTACAGGCACAGGTACAGGCACAGGCACAGGCACAGGTACAGGTACAGGTACAGGTACAGGCACAGGTAC
>CAYYEL010000126.1:0-4459 GCA_964470845.1 uncultured Bacteroidaceae bacterium
GTGGGGTGTTGGCCTTTGAGGCAAGTATGACGCGCGGCGAATTTGAATTTGAGGGCGTAGCAAGTAAATAAAAATCTGCTTTCTTTGTCCGTGGTCTTTTTCAGACCCGATGAGAAGAGTTTAAAAGTATTTCACTCAAATGTTGGAGTGAAATACTTTTTTACATATTTTTGCTGTTAACAGCGAAAAACAGAGAGTGCTCGCTGTAACAGATGAAACAAATGTACACATTCTGTTAAGGAGTAACAAATGCGTACAGTTTATTTTTAATAAATTTACATATATAAGTCGATGAATAAAAGGGAGTTACTTTGGATGATTGTGCTTTTTTTGCCTCTGCTGCTGTTGGCGCAGGATAATGGCAATAAAATAAAAGTTGCCTGTGTGGGCAATAGTGTTACTTACGGTTACGGGCATAAAACTCCCTCAGAGACATCTTATCCCACACGTCTGCAACAGATGTTGGGCGAGGGTTACGAGGTGCGTAATTTCGGACATTCGGGTGCGACGCTTCTGAGCAAGGGACACCGTCCTTACATTAACCTGCCCGAGTATAAGGCTGCGCTCGATTTTGCGCCCGACATTGTAATTATTCATTTGGGACTGAATGATACCGACCCACGCAATTGGCCCAATTATCGTGATGATTTTTGGGGCGATTATACAAGCATTATCGACAATTTTCGTAAGGTGCACCCCGATTGCGCCCCCAAAATAATCATTTGCCGAATGTCGCCCATTTTTCATTGGCACAGACGTTTCAAGAGTGGTACACGCGATTGGTATTGGCAGATTCAAGAGCAGATAAGCGATATTGCCAAACAAGATAATATAGAGCTTATCGACTTTAGCCGCTATCTTTATAGTCGTCCCGACCTTATGCCCGATGCGCTTCATCCCAATGCCGAGGGGGCTGAAATTCTTGCGCGTCAGGCCTACGCGGCAATCACAAATGATTTTGGTGGCTTGTCGCTTCCGGCTGTTTACAGCGATAATATGGTAATTCAGCGCGGACAGCCGTTTGTAGTCTGCGGAACGGCAAATGCCGGTAGCAGGGTAGTTGTGAAACTGGGTAAGCAGAAGAGGGTGGCCGATGTGTCCGACGACGGTAGCTGGCGCGTGGAATTTGCCCCTCTTGAGGCCGATGGAAAGAGCCGCAAAATGGTAGTGGAGTGCGAGAAAGAAAAAATCGTCTATGAGAATATCGTTGTGGGCGAGGTGTGGCTCTGTTCGGGACAGTCGAATATGGCATTTATGGTAAAGGAGAGCTCGCACAAAGATAAAAGCCTCGCAAATGTACAGGGGAAGGATATTCGCCTGTACAATATGCGGCCGCGCGTGTTTACAGATAATGTCGAGTGGGACAGCATAGACCTTGTAAAACTCAACAAACACGATTATTACAGACCTACCGAGTGGCAGGTGCAGAGTGAGGCAAATGTCTCGGACTTTTCGGCGGTGGCCTATCATTTTGGTGCAATGCTTGCCGACGCATTGGGCGTGCCCGTAGGACTTATTTGTAACGCTGTGGGCGGTGCACCGGCCGAGGCTTTTATCGACCGTCGCACCTTGGAGTTTCATCCGCAGCTTGTAGATATTCTCTACAATTGGAGAGAGAATGATATGATTCAGGACTGGTGTCGGGGACGCGCAAGCAAGAATATTGCAAAAAGCGGGAATCGTCTGCAACGCCACCCTTACGAGCCTTGTTATCTGTACGAGACGGGAATTGCGCCCATTGTCTCCTATCCTATAAAAGGCGTAATATGGTATCAGGGCGAGTCGAATGCGCATAATGTCGAGTTGCACGAGGTAATTTTTGAAACACTTGTCGGTAGCTGGCGTCGTGCGTGGAACAATGCTCAAATGCCTTTCTACTTTGTGCAACTATCGAGTATCAATCGTCCCTCGTGGCCACACTTTCGCGACTCACAGCGTCGTTTGGCCGACGCTGTCCCTTATTGCGACTTTGCCGTGTCGAGCGACAAGGGGCATCCGAGCGACGTGCATCCTAAGGATAAAGCTCCCATTGGCGAACGTCTCGCACGCCTTGCGCTTAATGCGACATATAAAATGACACACGTTGTACAGCACGGCCCTACACCGGTGAGTGCAAAGGTGGTGAACGGACAAACAATAATAGAATTTAGCAGTGCCGAGGGGTTAAAAACAAGCGACGGCGCTCCCTTGCGTGGATTGGGGATTGCCGCTGCAACAGGCTCTTTTGTCGAGGTTGCGGGCGATAAAGCCACCATCGAGGGAAACCGCATAATCATAGACCACTGTGCAGCCCGTGTGCGCTATGCGTGGCAGCCCTATACTACGGCCAATCTTGTGAACGGCGAGGGGCTTCCTGCAAGCACATTCGAGATAAAAGTAACAAATAAATAATATCAACAATAAAATAATAGAAAAATGAAACTACGACAGATTTTTGCAGCAATGGCACTGTGTGCCCTTATGTTGCCTGTGAGTGCGCAAGTAAAGGCTAAATGGGGAAATACCGATACTCGTTACCCCGTTGAGGCCGGTGTCGAGATTAAAACATCGGGAGTGAACAGTACCGCAGCGTGGCGCGGCGAGCGTGTTAATTTCCAGCTTCTTGTGAGCAATGCAGGCGAGGATGCTCAGGTAACATATTCGTTCAGCGACCTTAAATGTGGCAAGAGTGTGATTCCTGCATCGAATGTGGTAGGAGGCTTCGTGCAGCCTGTAATTACCGACCGATTCACCGGATGCGGACACCACGCAGTAGATGCTTATGGCGAGAATCTGTCGGCCGACCGCATCACAGGCGAGGCTACCACTCTGCTCGCGGCAAATACCTCGCGTGGATTGTGGCTCACAGTGCAAGTGCCTCAAGCAATTAAGCCCGGCACATACACAGGCAGCGTTACAGTAACAGCCAACGGAAAGACCATAAAGAATAATTATAGCGTAAAGGTGCTCAATCGCACTCTGCCCGAGCCTAAAGAGTGGCGTTTCCACCTCGATTTTTGGCAGAATCCTTATGCTGTGGCACGTGTGCACAATGTCGAGCTGTGGTCGGACAAGCATTTTGAGCTTCTGCGCCCCTATATGCTGAAATTGGCCGCAGGCGGACAGAAGGTAATCACAGCTACCCTTACACACAAGCCTTGGAATGGACAGACCTATGATGCGTTCGGCAGTATGGTAACGTGGGTGCGCAAGGCCGACGGCAGCTGGTGGTACGACTTTACCGTGTTCGATCGCTGGGTTGAGTTTATGATGGATTGCGGAATAGACAAAGAGATTACCTGCTTCTCGATGATTCCTTGGCGTTTAGCCTTCCGCTACTACGACCAAGCTACCGACAGCCACAAAGAGATGAAATGTGCACCCGGCGATAAGGCCTACACCGAATTTTGGGGAGGAATGTTAAAGGCCTTTGCTGCGCATCTTAAAGAGAAAGGCTGGTTCGACAAGACCTTTATCTCAATGGACGAGCGCAGCCTCCAGCAGATGCAGGCAGCCATCAAGGTGATTAAGGAGTATGCCCCCGGAATGAAAATCTCGATGGCCGGAAACTATCACCCCGAAATTGAGGCCGATATTACCGACTACTGCCTCGACATTGAGGCCTATAAGGCTTATACACCCGAGCTTCTTGCCCGTCGTCGTGCCGAGGGTAAGATAAGCACCTATTATACCTGCTGCTCGGCCGAGTATCCCAATGTGTTTACCTTCACCGCACCCGCCGATGCCGAGTTTATCGCTCTTGAGGCTCTTGCAAAAGACCTCGACGGTTATCTGCGTTGGGCCTACAACAGCTGGACAGAGGATGCCGAGAAAGATTCGCGCTTTATCTCTTGGCCCGCAGGCGATACATATATTGTCTATCCTTTCAGCATAAGCTCTGTGCGTTGGGAGCGTATGGTACAGGGTATTCAGCAATTCGAGAAATATAAATTGTTAATGGACGAGGCTAAACAGAAGGGTAACAAGGCTCGTGTGGCCAAGCTTGAGAAGTTGCTTAAGAGTATCGATCTTACAAAGATTTCAAAGGAGAGTGCCAAGATGGTTAACGGTTTCCGCAATGGTCTGAATAATATGTAAAACAGTCTCTTAGTATAAACGAATCGACAGTCGCTTAACGGTGGCTGTCGATTCGTTTATTATGGAAATGCTCTTCTGCCTTTGTTCCTTTTTCTGTGTCGGTTTTTTTGTGCTTTTTGAGCTACAAGAAGCATTGTTACCGCTCCTCTTTATTACAAAAAAGAGGAGCATTTTTAATATGTGTTTTAATTACAAGAAGCATTGTTACCGCTCCTCTTTCGACAAAGAGGAGCTGGCGCGTAGCGGCTGAGGAGTTCGATGATGATTTAATTGTAAGAAGCATTGTTACTGCTCCTCTTTCGACAAAGAGGAGCCGGCGCGTAGCGACTGAGGAGTTCGATGATGTTTATAAAAATATAGTTGCTTGTATTTATTTTAACTC
>CAYYEL010000127.1:0-4359 GCA_964470845.1 uncultured Bacteroidaceae bacterium
CACCAGTGCCGCCATCATTATTTTCCCTCATTCGTTAGATTTTTCCAGAGATATTATTTAATGTTGCACTTGCTGGTTGACTCTGCACTTCTTATGTTTTCTTATGTTTTTTTGTATTTTTTATACTTTTCGTTTGGATGTATCTATTTTTTTGCCATATTTGCCACTCACTGCACTCTGTGTGATTATGTAGGTCTTAACAGGTCTTGCAGGATAAACGATTTTATCAAAAATGTATTATTATGGAATATGAGGTAATTGACCGTGGAGTAGATGAGCTGCTTGCTTTGCTTGCTCGTCGCTTGAAGTCGGAGGATGTTAAACGCATTCGTGAGGCCTATCTGTTGGCCAAGGAAGCGCATAAAGACCAACGTCGTAAGTCGGGTGAACCCTATATTATGCATCCGCTTGCTGTGGCACGCATCGTAGCCGAGGAGTTAGGCCTCGGTCCCGACCCCATAATTGCAGCTTTCTTACACGACGTTGTCGAAGATACCGATTACACCATCGAGGATATTAAAGAACGCTTCGGCGAGGATGTTGCCTTTCTTGTAAATGTCGTTACAAAGAAGAAACGTACACACTACGAAGCGTCGAAGCAGATTGACAATTACAAACAGATGCTCGACTCGTTGCAGTATGATATTCGAGCACTGCTCATAAAATTGGCCGACCGCCTGCATAATATGCGTACACTCAGCAGTATGCGACCCGACAAGCAGATGAAGATTGCCGGTGAGACCGATTATTTCTACGCTCCTCTTGCGCATCGTTTGGGGCTTTACCACATTAAACGCGAGCTCGAAAATCTCTCGTTCCGTTTCCGCTGTCCGCGCGACTATGCAACAATGTCGCAGCTTGTCGAGGACGAGATGAACGAAAAAATGAGTGCTCTTGCAGGCTTTATCGGGAAAATTGAACAGATGCTGTATGATAATGATATTATGATGGCACGCACCGAAATTGTGTGTCGCGGGCCTTATAGTATATGGAAAAAAATGCACGCAGCCAATTGCGACTTTAATCACGTTCAAGGAAAATACTATGTGCGCATAATCTACCCTTATGGCGACTACTCCGAGAAGGATATGAGCCTTAGGATATACTCGATGCTCACCGATAGATTCAAAGAGAAACCCGGCAGCGTAGTCAATTACATCGACTCGCCCAAGGAGAATGGTTATCAGAGTTTCCACGTGAAGCTGCTCACCGACTCGGGAGCTTGGGAAGAGGTTCACATCTCCTCGGAGCGTATGGTGCGAAAATCGCAATTCGGTTGCCTTTCCGAGCGTAGCGAGGGTAATATTGCCAATTGGATAGAGAAATTCAAGGAACTGCTCAAGGATATTGCCAATCACCGCAAGGAAGTAGAGTATATGGATGGAATAACATCCTCGTTCTACAACGATGATATTACAGTATTTACACCGCAAGGAAAGGCGGTTATATTACCAAAAGATTCCACTGCACTCGATTTTGCGTTCGAGATACACAGTAAACTTGCCGAGCACGCACAATGCGCCCGTGTAAACGGTCGTCTGTGTTCGGTTAAGACAGCTCTTGCATCGGGCGATTGTATAGAAATTACCTCGAACGAAAATATTGTACCCTCGGCAGATTGGCTCGACCACGTGCGCACGTATAAGGCAAAGACGCATCTGCACGCAATATTAAACAAACAAAAGAAGATAGCCTATAATCGCTGCGAAAATTGCCATCCGTTGCCCGGCGACGAGGTAATAGGCTTTAAGAACGAGAATGGGGAAATTACGCTTCATCGACGCGACTGCAAAACAGCCATACGTCTCGCATCGCAGTATGGCGACGATATTGTGGCGGTTAATTTTGAAGAGGATAATGATTTTCTTTACCCTGTTGGAATTGTTGTTACTGCGGTCGATCGCTACCATCTTCTGAGCGACCTTATCGACTGTATAACCAATCGGCTGAAATTGTCGCTCACCAAGATTCTCACTGTGAGTGTCGATGAAATTGTTACCTGCTCGATGAATTTTAATGTTCACTCGTCGGCCGAGTTTCTTGAGGCAATAGCACAAATATCGGCAATAGACAGCGTCGAAGAGGTTAAAGCAGCCAACGAATAGCGCCACTTTTTGTGCTATTTTAGGAAAAAAACCTATTAAGTGGCAAATAATCGCTAAATTTATGAAATAAAAATTTGCAAATTAAAAATAAAGTAGTACTTTTGCAACGCTTTTAAGAGGCAGATGCGCTGTTAGCTCAGTTGGTAGAGCAATTGACTCTTAATCAATGGGTCCAGGGTTCGAGTCCCTGACGGCGTACAAAATGGGGTGTATCAAAAGTTTTTTTGATGCACCTCGTTTTATTTTATAATAAAAATACAGCAGGATAATGAAAAAACTTACTTTTATTCTTATACAGATTCTGTGGCTGTTGTGCTCGTGTGCACCGGCAAACAAAGAGGCTTATCTGGCCGATTATAAGAAATTTATAGATAATCTGGCTGATGAAAGAAAGGAGTATGGCGATGTGCAGTGGGAGAAGGCCAAGGCGCAGTTTAAACTCTACTCCGATAATTGGTATAGTAAATTTGAAGACGAGCTAACTGTTAAAGAGCGTCTGTTGCTTGCCGGTTACGAAACAAAATTTGCTTACTATTATGCTGCCCACGAGACTAATGAGGCTGTCGATAATGTGTTGGATGCGTTGCGTAAGTCTGATAAAAAGAGCCTGCGTGCAACTGTTCAAGAGTATCTTGAAAAGGATTTGGACGACGACCTTGAGGATTTATATGACGAGGCCAAGGAGATAGGCGGCGAGACGCTCGAACTTGTAGAGGAAATATTTGATGAGCTTGATATTAAACACTAAAAAAGAGGGTGGCTTTCCTGCGCCCGGACACGAGAGGCTTTGGAGTATTTCTTATGTACTTGTGTGCTTTGCTTCATTTTTGACCTCTTTCTCCTTTTTTCTGCTTGTGCCGACACTCCCTTTTTATCTTGTAAAGGTGCTTGGCGTGGGGCAGGAGTTGGTTGGTGTGCTTCTTTCGTGTTATGTGGTAGCTGTGTTGTGTGTGAGGCCTTTTGCAGGTTGTGTCGCCGACCTTTTTCCGCGTAAAAGGGTTTACGAAATATCGTACCTGTTGTTTGCGGTAGCTTTTATAGGTTATTTGGGCTTTGCATCATCGGTGCTTACGTTTGTTGTTCTCAGGGTTTTTCACGGCTTTGCATTCGGAGCACTTACAACAACTGCAAATACGCTTGTAATTGATATTATGCCTTCGTCGCGCAGGGGTGAGGGGCTTGGCTATTATGGTGTAATGAATAATTTGGCTATGGCTTTCGGGCCGATGACCGGGCTTTTTATAATCTCGTCGGGCAACTTTACTCTGCTTTTTTCGACTGCTCTTGTAACTGTCGGGCTTGGGTTTATTATGGCAATGGCTGTTAAGACACCCAAGAAGATGCAAGATGGAGGTAGAATGGGAAATGTAATCTCGCTCGACCGTTTTTTTCTTGTCTCGGGCATTCCTGCTTGTGTAGCGATGATGCTCATTGCCGTTCCTTATGGAATTACAACAAGTTATATGGCTGTTTATGCTGATGAGGTTGGATTGACGGTTAATTCGGGGCTCTTTTTTACTGTTATGGCATTTGGATTGATTGTTTCGCGTTTGTACTCGGGCAAGATGGTCGATAGGGGATATATTACGCAAACAATTAGCATAGGAATGTTTATAGCGCTGTTTGGTGTTCTTGGTGAAACTTTGCTCGGCTCTGTGGCTGATGTCAGTGTAAGTGCAGCTAATGTTCTTTATTTTGCTTCGGCGTTGCTGATGGGTTATGGGTACGGTACTATTTTCCCGGCTTTTAATACCTTGTTTGTGAATCTTGCTCCCAATTCGAGAAGGGCTACTGCTAATGCTACTTATCTTACGGGGTGGGATGTGGGAATCGGCTTTGGTATGCTTATAGGTGGTGCAATATCTTCCGGCGGATTTATATTCTGTTTCGGGGTGGGGTTGTTGATGCTTTTCTTTGCGCTACTCTTTTTTGTTTTTTATGTTACAAGGCATTTTAAGGTTCATCGTGTGAGATGAATTGTATAAAAATTATATAAATAATCGTTTTTATGCATTATTTCTTAAATTTTTGTATTAAAGTTTTGTGATTACGAAAGTTATAAATATATTTGCATTGCACGTTGGCTATGTGAATAGCGAGGCGTGTGAAAATATCAGTTATGATAGTATATAGTTTTTTCTTAGTTGTTTAGTAAATTGGGGACTGTTGCATTGTGAAATGCGGCAGTCTTTTTTTATATTTGTTTGATGCTGATAACAGTTCTTGGCAACGTTGGGCAGGGTGGACAAAAAGT
>CAYYEL010000128.1:0-4348 GCA_964470845.1 uncultured Bacteroidaceae bacterium
AAGGTGATAAGTAGAGTAATCTCGACCACACCTTTTTTCTACTGAGCCGTATAAAAACTCTCTCCCCTTTGAATTGCAATAATCCAAAGGGGAGAGAGTTTTTTATTGCTACTGAGCCGTCCGATAAAGGCGTCGGCACCATTATTCGGCATATTCAATCTCAACCCTCATACCCGAGGCAAGCACACACGACACGGGACATCCTGTATTATCGACCACCCACTCGCCATCGGGCAGATGCAGACTGCGAGTACCCAACATATCAAATGCAGCAAGATGACAAAAGGCATATCTCCAATCGTCATTGTCGTAAATTTCGCGCTCTACAACCCAATAACCCATAAAGCCCGAAAAATCGATATTGGTTTTATTATTTATCGACGAATAAGGATATATGTTCAAACGTGAATACACCGAGTCGCCCTCCTCGCACATATATCCCGTGAGATTACCGTAACGGTCGTGAGCCAACGAATAAACACAGCCATTATCCACATAAGCCTTAGTGAGCGTATTACCCGAATACTCGCAATCGAAAGTACCAAAATGCGTCAGCGCCCCCTTGCTGTTAAACTCGCCCGGCAAACGATAGCCCTTAGTGGTGTTCCAATCGGGATAAGCGGAATACTCTATCGAAGCATTATAAATCACTCCAAGATTCTTTTCATCAAGGAATTGATACTCGGTTGACGATTTTATATTCACTTTGTACCAACGAGTATTATTTCTCAATTGATAAGTGGTTATATCGGCATCAAGCGATTTTATACGTCTCTGTGCATCGTAATTAAGAACATAACTCCAAGTGTGCTCACCACGAGAATCGGTCGCACTCATTTTAATACTCTTTACCACTCTATAACTCTCCGAGACAGGATTATACACCGAGACAGCAGTATCGGCACTATAGCCATCATCGTCGCTGCTACAAGCAACAGCCAACAAACACAATGGCAACATCATCAATTTAAAGAATCTCTTCATAAAGCACTATTTTGTCGTTTAATTACAAATATTTTGGCTGCGAATATAATCTATTTCTGCCAATTGTTCCAAATTTTCACTTTAATTAAATATCTCATAATGACAAAAAGTCAACGCAACCACTTTGGCACACTATTTGTTACTTATCTTATAGATAAAAAAAGTAATATGGCATTCATAGATTATTACAAAGTATTGGGAGTAGATAGAAACGCTACACAAGAGGAGATTCGCAAGGCCTTCCGCAAATTGGTAAAAAAGTATCACACCGATAAAAACGAAGACCCTGCGGCCAAACAGCGTTTCCAAGAGATAAACGAGGCCAATCAAGTGCTGAGCGACCCCGAAAAGCGCAAAAAATATGACGAATATGGCGAGCATTGGCGACACGCCGACGAATTTGAGGCGCAACGCAAGCAATACGGTGGCGGCTTTGGCGGAGGCTACGATTTTGGCAGCTTCGGAGGATTCGGCGATTTTAGCCGCAGCGCAGGCAACAGCGGACAATTCAGCGACTTTTTTGAAAGCCTTTTCGGCAATCGAGGATTCAGCGGATTCACAGGCGCGCCGTCAAAAGGGCACGATCTGCAAACCGAGCTATCCTTGACACTGCGCGAAATAGCCCAAACACACAAACGCGTAGTAACAATAAACGGCAACAGCATACGCCTCACAATTCCCGCAGGCGTTACCGACGGACAAAAGATACGCCTCAAAGGACAAGGAGGCGAAGCACCCCGCAACGGAGCACGCGGCGACCTATATATCACATTCCGCATCGAGGCCGACCCACTCTTCGGGCGCGAGGGCGACAACCTGCACACCGAGGTAACAACCGACCTTTACACCCTGCTGCTCGGAGGCGAAATTAACGTCCCCACCCTCGACGGCAGCATTCTTATGCACATAAAGCCCGGTACACAACCCTCAGCCAAACTACGCATCAAAGGGAAAGGCCTTCCGCAATATAAAAATGAAGCGAGCAAGGGCGACCTATACGTCTCGCTCAACCTCATCCTGCCCACCCTCAACGATAAACAGAAAGAGCTATTGAAACAAATAAAAGAGAATAAATAAAAACAGGCGCTGTGTCAAAATATAATTTTTGAGCACAGCGCCTTTAGATTTATAAAAATTTAAAATACAAGGCATTGAAATTAAGGCGAAAGCAGTGCACACCGATACTCGACCTAACCTTAATCTTAATTATACGCGACAATATACCAATTAAGATAGGTGGCAAACACCAACCACAAAAGATAGGGCATAAAAAGCCACGCCGAGGGACGATACACCACAAAAGCCCCTGCAAAAAACAGCAACACGGCAACATCAAGGAACAGAATATCGACAAAAGCCAATAATGGGCTCTGCATATAAAAAAAGAAGAAGCTCCAGAAGAAATTCAATGCCAGCTGAACAATAAAAACAACAGTCAGCAGATGAGTAAATATTGAGCGCACCTTCCACAGAAGCCCGGCCGCAATACCCATAAGAATATAAAGCAACGTCCACGCCGTCGGAAACACCCAATCGGCAGGCGTAAACGGCGAGCACTGCAACGTATCGTACCACTCGCTACTCGATAGCGACCTGAAAAAACTCGACAAGTACCCGGTGAGCAACGACACTCCCACCCAAAAAACTACAGAAACAGTTCTATTCATAATTCTAAAATTTTCATTTTAGAACGCCCAAACGAACCATTTTGTTTATTTCCACAGGATAGTCCACCCCTCGACAACAACCATTATCAAAAGCACAAGACAATAGACAAATTTCACGCCCGTGGTGAGCATAAACGACACAAACGACATAAAAGCAATCTCAAAAGCCTTGTCAGTTGGCCTGCCTGCCATAAATTCACCAATCAACGCACCGATAAAAGGGCCTATAATTATCCCCGGCAGGCCAAAGAAAAGCCCCACAAACATTCCTATTCCCGCACCCCACATACTATATTTCGAGCCACCCTTCTTATTAGTGAGCCAGATGGGCGCAACAAAATCGAGCAGAGTTACAACGGCAGCAACGACACCTGTAACAACAAGCGTGGTTATTGCAACGTCTGCATTGCCACAGAAAGCAAGCAGCACAAGCCCCACAAAGCTAAGCGGCGGCCCGGGCAACGCCGGTACAACTGCCCCCATAAGCCCCACAAAGGCACACAACAGCGCCAAAATCACAAGAACATATTCCATAACAATTTATCAAAATCAGTAATCAGCCCCGGGCTCAGCCTCTTTTTTACCATTCAGCACGTCGTTTATCTGCGAATTCGAGTGATAAGGTACTTTGCCCGAGGGGACATATCGGCTCGACAACGAAAGATGTGTATCTTGGTCGTCAAAGAATATATGAGCACCAAAAGCCCTCAGAACCTCGTCCTTGGGCAATCCACCGAGAAAATAAGCCTCATCGACATATACGCCCCATTTACGCAGTGTCTTTATGACACGAAAATGCGACGGCAGACTGCGAGCCGTAACAATTGCCAGACGCAAGGGCGAAAGTTCTATTGACGTAGGCAACGACTCCTGAATCTGCGACAATTTAATGAGCAGATTGGCAAAAGGGCCCTCTTTCAAAGGCTCATCGGCGTGCTCTTTCTCGTATTTATAGAAGGCATCAATACCCTCGGCCTTATAGCGGCACTCCGACTCATCCGAGAATATTACAGCATCGGCGTCAAAAGCTATCTTTACACGACTATCCTCGGGGTTAAACTCGGTGGGAGGAGCATAAATCTGTGCCGCAGCACATATTCCCGAGTCGATGACACGTTGTACGTCGGCCTCGTCCTTCGATAAGAATAAATCAATAGAAAAGGCTCTCAGATACTTAAACAACGACTCGCCGCCCGAAAGTGCCACCCTTGTAATATCGAGCCCATACTCGTCAATGGATTTTAGCATACGCATACCGGTCTCGGGACTGTTACGCGACATTACAACAACCTCGACAATGGGACGGTTGGCCTGTTTATTCAGTTCGAGCAGGCTTTTTACAAGATAAAAGGCCGTGCCGCGTTCAAGCGGTTCATCCTCGTGTTCCTCTTGATACTGTCTATATTTTTTTATTCCATCGCGAACAAATATCTCATTCTCTTTTTCAAGGTCGAAGAGCGCACGCGACGAAACACCAATAACCAATCTTCCTGTTAAATCCTCCATACTAAGAAGCTGTTTGAATTTCTAAAAAATAGTTTCTTACAAGATTATGAAAATTTAAACTGCGAAGATAGTTGTTTTAAGCCTGAGTAACAACAAAAAAGCAAAAATAATAACCTAAAGACTATGACACACGTTGCATGCAGAGTCAACCAGCAAGTGCAACATTACGAAATAAATTTGTAAAAGCACTC
>CAYYEL010000129.1:0-4257 GCA_964470845.1 uncultured Bacteroidaceae bacterium
ATGACTTGGCAACCGTTCTATTTCATTACCTTGCGTTTCTTTGCTAAATTGCCATTGTTACTATTTCTGAGGTTTTCTGTTTAATGCGTTATGGCTCAGTTCAAAACGCAGAAATTCACCTTTTTTGCTCCGAGAACCGTAATTTTTCGAGAAAAAATTGTTGTTTGGGTAATATGTCAATATATATTACTCTGATAATTCCTTTTTGTTGCTTTGTCGAAGTAATAATTTTTGTCGGTATAGGAAATGTGTTGCTTCTTTTATGAATGGGTTTAATGTGCTTTTTAAATGGTGTCTCTCCTCTTTTGGGCTCTTATCATACGGTTGTTGTCGGCAAAATCTTTTCGCAGCTCGATGTTTCGGTAGCTCATTGTGTGTAGCATTTGGCAGATGTCGCGGCCGTGTGCACGGTTAATCTCGAAATATAGTCGGCCGCCGGGTGTGAGCATTGTCTGTGCCTTCTGGGCTATTGCGCGGTAGAAGAGCAGTGGGTCGTTGTCGGGGACAAAGAGGGCTGTGTGGGGCTCCCATTGAAGTACGTTTGCCTCCATTGTCTTTTTTTCGCACTCTTTTATGTAGGGTGGGTTGCTCACTATTATGTCAAACTTTTTGTCGTCGGGGTGGTGGCCCAGAATATCTATTTGGCGGAATTGTACTTGTGTGTGGTTTGTGCTGTTGTTCTTTTGGGCTACGGTGAGTGCCTCGGGCGAGAAGTCCCACGCCTCTACTGTGCTGTGGGGAATTTTGCGGGCAAGGCTTATGGCAATGCAGCCGCTGCCTGTCCCAATGTCGAGAATACTCTCGCCACCGTGCGCTTCGCTCTCTATCCACGTTACAAGCTCTTGTGTCTCGGGGCGGGGAATCAGTACGTTGCTGTTGACGGTGAAGCGTAGGTCGCAGAAATTCTCGTAGCCCAGAATGTGTTGTATGGGGGTATATTTCTGTAGTTGCTCTATCGCGTCGTGCAATTGTTGTGTCTGCTCTTTGGTGAGTGCTACGGGGTCTTTTAGGAAATATGTGCTCTCTTTTATTCCCAGTAGCTCGGTGGTGATTATACGCGATAGAGCAGTTACTTCTCCTGTCGGATAGTAGCTGCCTAATCGAGTGCGTATGTGTTGCAGAATTTCTTTCAAGTCAGTGCTGAATATAGTGCTTCCCAATCGTCGCACAATGCTTGTATCGAGGGGAATATGAGGTTGGCACCTGCGTCGGCAAGAACTTTTTCTTTTAATGGGCCTGTGTTTGCGGCTATTGTGAAAAGGCCGGCTGCAACGCCTGCGGTAACGCCTAATGGGGCGTTCTCGACTACTATTGCTTCGTTGGGGGCAAAGCCGCCTTTTTCGAGTGCCAGCAAATAGGGGTCGGGGTGGGGCTTGCCGCGTTTTACGTTGAAGCTGGTTACTATGTGATGTTCGTCGAAGAGGCCGGGAAAGTTGCTCTGTATGCGGTCGAGCAGCGTGGGGGTGCCCGAGCCTGTTACTATCATAGGGGTGAGGCCGCAGGCCTTTACCTTTTGTACAAGTTCGAGCGCTGAAGGCATACGGGGCGTGGGTGGATAGGTGGCAAAAATATCGCATTTTGCTTGACACAGTGCCTCTATCTGCTTGCTTGTTGCAGGGTGTCCGAATTGTGCAATGCTGGCGGTGTTTATTGTGTCGGCACCGGTGCGTCCCTCGTTCATATATACATCTTCGCGGCTGAAACAGAAGCCTGCGTCGGTCATTACCTTAGACCACGCGTCGGCGTGAAAGGGCATCGAGTCGAAGAGTACGCCGTCCATATCAAACAGTACAGCACGCAACTGCAAGGCTCCAAGGCCTTGCAGTTGCAGATATTTTCTTAATGTTTCTTTGTAATTCATTAGAGACGTGCGCGAATTGCTTTGCTCTGCTCCTCGTATCCGGGCTTATCGAGCAGGGCGAACATATTTCTTTTATAATCCTCAACTCCCGGTTGGTTGAAGGGGTTGACGTCGAGCACGTATCCGCTTATTCCACAAGCAATCTCGAAGAAGTAAATTAACTGTCCGAGGTAATATTCGTTGAGCTCGGGGATTGAGATGCGCATATTGGGTACGCCGCCATCGACGTGGGCAAGCTGTGTGCCAAGCTCGGCCATCTTGTTTACCTCATCGACGTGCTTGCCTGCGAGGAAGTTAAGGCCGTCGAGGTTCTCATCGTCCGAGGGAACGAGTAACGAGCTGTTGGGCTTCTCTATTGAGAGTACTGTCTCGAAAATTGTGCGCTCGCCATCCTGAATCCACTGACCCATTGAGTGGAGGTCGGTGCTGAAATCGACCGATGCGGGGAATATGCCTTTGTGGTCTTTACCCTCGCTCTCGCCATAAAGCTGTTTCCACCACTCTGATGTAAAGTGTAGCTTGGGTTGGTAGTTTACAAGAATTTCTATCTTTTTGCCTGATGCATAGAGGGCGTTACGTGTGGCTGCGTACATTGCTGCTATATTCTGCTCGAAGGGTACTGCGGGCGAGCAATCTTTCTCCATCTGCTGTGCACCGCCTACGAGTGCTTCAATGTCGTAGCCTGCAACTGCGATGGGCAGAAGACCTACGGGGGTGAGTACCGAGAAACGGCCACCTACATTGTCGGGAATAATGAAACTCTTGTAGCCTTCTTTGTCGGCTGTTACGCGTGCTGCGCCTTTAACGGCATCGGTGATTGCTACAATCACTTCGCTTGCTTCGGCCTTACCCCATTGCTCCTCGCACTGTTTTTTCAGAAGACGGAAGGCGAGGGCTGTCTCGGTTGTTGTACCCGATTTTGAGATGTTTATTACACCGAATTTTTTGCCTTTAAGATAGGCCATAAGCTCGCTCAGATAATCCTCGCTTATGTTGTGTCCTGCAAAAATCACTCGGGGACCGTTGGCGGGCAGAAGGGCTGCAAAGTTGTTGCTCAGTGCCTCAATGACAGCGCGTGCACCAAGATAGCTTCCGCCGATGCCTGCTACAACTACTACCTCGCATTTGCTGCGCAGTGTCTCGGCTACTGCTTTCAGTTGCTTGATGTGTTCGCCGGTTATTGACGATGGCAGATGCAACCAACCTAAAAAGTCGTTTCCGGGGAGTGTGCCCTCTTCAAGTGCTTTCTGAGCAGCCTCAACTTGTGGCTTTAGAGCCTCAATCTGTTCACGTGTTACAAAGCCTGTTACTTTGTCGATGTTCAGTGATATATTTTTCATTGTTGTAGAATTTAGTTTCTTGTTTTTAATACAACCTCTCTTGGACATTTTTTTATTTGAACGAGTCGGTGAGTAATTTAATCTCGATTACGGGTGATATGTGCTCGTACAAAATATTGTAAACAGCGTCAATGATGGGGGTGTTCACGCGGTAGTGTTCGTTTATCTCTTTTATACATTTTGCGGCATAATATCCCTCGGCAATCATTTCCATTTCTATCTGTGCACTTTTAACCGAGTATCCTCGGCCAATCATTGTGCCGAATACGCGGTTGCGGCTGAAATTGGAGTAGCCTGTAACCAATAGGTCGCCCAGATATACGCTGTCGTTGATGGTGCGCTCAATGGGGTGTACCACGTTTATAAATCGGTTCATCTCAATTACGGCGTTCGACATTAGCACTGCTTGGAAGTTATCGCCATATTTCAGTCCGTTGCATATACCGGTGGCAATGGCGTAGATGTTTTTCAGTACCGAGCCGTATTCTATTCCGACAACGTCGTCGCTCACCGAGGTTTTTACAAAGCTGTTGGCTATTTTCTTGGCAAACTGCGTTGCGTGGTGTATGCTCGAACAGCCTACTGTAAGATAAGACAGGCGCTCAAGGGCAACCTCCTCGGCGTGGCAGGGGCCGGCAATTACGGCAATGTTCTCGTAGGGTACGTGGTACTCCTTGTGGAAATACTCCGAGATTATAAGATTCTCGTCGGGTACAATACCTTTGATTGCGTTGACTATGAATTTATCCGAGAGGTCTTCTTTTAGTTTCTTCAGGTGGCTCTTGAGGTAGGGCGAGGGGGTTACAAACACCAGAATATCGCTCTCTTTTACAATCTTGTTGATGTTGGACGAGAAATTGATTCTGTTGGTGTCGAACTTTACTGCCGACAGATAGGCGGGGTTGTGGCCGAGGCGTTTAAACTCCTCGATGCGGTCGTCGCGTCTGATGTACCAATTTATGGTGTCAACATTACTCAGCAGTATCTTTGCAATGGCTGTTGCCCAACTGCCACCACCCATAATTGCGACCTGTTTATTTGCTAATTCCATAGCTT
>CAYYEL010000130.1:0-4223 GCA_964470845.1 uncultured Bacteroidaceae bacterium
TGGATAAAAAAGTACAATGCCATTACCCTGAGCGAAGACCTTAACAACTATCCTGGAATACAATACACTCAGCCGAATAAAGATATTTTTGGTTGCTTTGCCGATGCTCTGCCTGATAGATGGGGACGCACTCTCCTTCTTCGTCGTGAGCAAATTTTGGCACAAGAAGAGAATCGCCCAGTTCGCCGTTTGTCGTCGTTTGATTTCTTGATAGGCATTGATGACTTTTCCCGTATGGGTGGTTTTCGTTTCAAGGAGACACCCGATGGCGAATTTATAAATACTGACAACACTTTGCGTATTCCACCTTTAACCGACTTGCGAGAACTGATTGCTGCAAGCAAGGAGATTGAGAAAAGTGAAGAAACAAATATCCTCCCTGAGAAACGCTGGATAGCACAACTTGTACAGCCGGGTTCTTCACTCGGCGGTGCAAGACCGAAGGCAAATGTTATAGATGCAGATCGTAGTATATATGTTGCAAAGTTCCCATCATTGAAGGATGATTACGATGCAGGACTATGGGAACATTTCTGCCATCTGCTTGCCAAGAATGCAGGAATAAATGCTGCTGATACAAGGATAATTGCAACCAATGAAAAGTATCACACGCTGCTTTCTCGTCGTTTTGACAGAACAGAAGACGGTAGGAGAATTCATTTTGCATCTGCAATGACACTGCTTGGATTAAACGATGGGGATAATGCTACAACAGGACACGGATATTTGGATATTGTTGATTTTATCATAAGCGGTTGCACCGATGTCGATGCCAACTTGCGAGAATTATTCCGCAGAGTTGCATTCAATATCTGTGTAGGCAACAGCGATGACCATTTCCGCAATCACGGTTTTTTGCTAACAGCAAAGGGTTGGACACTATCGCCGGCATACGATATGAACCCTACACTGAATGAGCACCAAAGTTTGCTTATCAATAGCAATACCAACAAAGCTGATTTATCTATTCTGCTCAACTCTTGCGAAGAGTATATGCTCTCACTAGAGGTTGCTAAGGGCATAATCAATGAAGTAGTCTCGGCTGTCAAGGACTGGCGGACATTGGCCAATAGATTAGGCATTGCCAAGCGAGAATTGAGTTTGTTTGAAGGTGTATTTGACAGCAGGATTAAACTATAAGATAAGGAGGGATTTATTATGTATGATAACAATGATATAAAGAAAAGACAGGCAAGATTCAGAATAATACATCGTCATATTGTAGATATTTTTTTACAACCATATTGTTTTTTTGGAACAGAAAATATAAATTTGCAAAAAAAGTTGAATTATGGAAGATTTATCATTATGGTACAATGGCCTCAGTGAGACAATGAGGATATTCTGGATTTGCGGTGCAGTGAGCACATTGGTGTTTCTTGTGCAATTCGTAATGACATTCATTGGTATTGGAGACGCTGATGCCGACTTTGATTTTAGCGGCGAAGCCGGCGACACAATGGATTTTGGTGGTGTAATGTCGCTTTTCTCGGTGCGCAACATTGTGAATTTCTTTATGGGATTCGGATGGGGCGGTGTCTGCATAGGAAATTACACCGACAACAAACTTATCCTCTACATTGGAGCCACAATAATCGGACTAATATTCGTTGCCATCTTCTTTTTACTTGTAAAGCAGATTCTAAAATTAGAGAATAACGGCAATATAAATATGAACGATTGTATAGGCAAAGTGTGCAACGTTTATCTGCGCATCCCGGCAGCAAAAAGCGGAAAAGGCAAGGTGCAAATGAGCATAAACGGCACAATCATTGAGTGGGACGCCGTTACCGACGATGCCGAAACAATAAGCACCGGCTCACAAGTAAAAGTAGTAGCCCTTGTAGGAGAGAGCACACTGCTGGTCGAGCGCATTTAAACAAAAAAACATTATAACTATTAACTATTTAACACTTAATTTATGGATTTCTCAGTTTTAGTAGTAGGCGGTGTTGTAGTTGGTTTTCTGATTATCATAGCAGTAATCAATCGCTACAGACGTTGTCCGTCCGACAAAATCTTAGTTGTATATGGTAGTGCCGGCAGTGGAAAGTCGTCGAAATGTTATCACGGTGGTGGTACATTCGTGTGGCCAATCATTCAAGATTATGCCTATTTGAGCCTAACCCCCATCTCAATCGATGCCAACCTGACAAACGCCCTTAGTAAGCAGAATATTCGCGTAGATGTTCCAAGCCGTTTCACCGTTGGTATCTCCACCGATCCCGAGTCGATGCAGGCAGCTGCCGAGCGTTTGCTAGGCCTCACCCCCGCACAAATTCAGGAGCTTGCACGAGACATACTCTTTGGTCAGCTGCGTTTGGTAATTGCCACAATGAGCATCGAGGAGCTTAACAACGACCGCGATAAGTTCTTGGAGAGCATCTCGGCCAACGTCGAGGTCGAGCTCAAGAAGATTGGTCTGCGTCTCATCAACGTGAACGTAACCGATATTAAGGACGAGTCGGGCTACATCGAGGCCCTCGGCCGCGAAGCTGCTGCAAAGGCTATCAACGAGGCAAAAGTACGTGTAGCCGAGCAGGACAAGATAGGAGAGATTGGTAAAGCCGAGGCTATGAAAGAGACACGTATCCGTACCGCCGAGGCTAACGCCTACGCTGTAAAGGGTGAGAACGAGGCTAAGGTAGAGGTTGCAAACTCCGAGGCCTACCGTCGCGAGAAAGAGGCCGAGGCACAACGCAAGGCAAGTGCAGCCGAGAAGGTACAACAGGCAAAGGCTCTGCAAGAGGCCTACGCAGCCGAGCGCGAGGCCGAGGAGGCTCGTGCCGAGCGTGAGCGTTCGACAGAGACAGCCAACGTCATTGTGCCACAAGAAATTGAGAAACAGCGTCTTATCATCGCAGCCGAGGCCGAAGCCGAGCAGAAACGCGTTAACGCAAAAGGTGAGGCCGACGCTATTTATGCCAAGATGGAGGCCGAGGCCAAGGGTCTTTACGAGATTCTTACCAAGCAGGCAGCCGGTTACGACAAGATGGTAGATGCCGCAGGTGGCGACGCCAACAAGGCATATATGTTGTTACTCCTTGAGAAACTCCCCGAGCTTGTAAAGACACAGGTAGAGGCAGTCAAGGGCATCAACATCGACCACGTTACAGTTTGGGACAGCGGCAACGGCGACGGCAAAGGCTCAACAGCAGGCTTTGTATCGGGGCTTATGAAATCTGTTCCTCCTTTGAACGAGCTTTTTGATATGGCAGGATTGAACCTCCCCGAGTATCTTGCAAAGAAAAAAGATGCCGAGGAGACAAAAGCCGAGGAAATTTAAAGAACTAAAATCCGACAATAACAATCTTAGGGGTGCGCTTCAGCTGAAGTGCACCCCTAAGTATATATTATCCCCACTATTGAGAACATATCATAGAAGACATTTTCATTTTCTAAAAGCTAAATCACCACAACGCTCAGTCGAATGCAAATAAAATTCGGCTCAATAAAAGGCATTTATTTAACGCCTAAACAGATATTTGCTCTTCACAGCAAATATGCCGAGAACAAGCTATTAAATATATCAAAAATAGAGTTTTTAAGCATACTCCTTTATTCACACAAAAAAACAGGAGGCCGCTTTTTGTGCGGCCTCCTGAAAATCGTTTATTAGGTATCAAAATCAATCGCCTAATTTTGCTTTTATAAACTCGCGGTTCAAGCGTGCAATGTTGCTGATTGAGATACACTTGGGACACTCGGCCTCGCAGGCACGGGTGTTGGTACAGTTACCGAATCCAAGCTCGTCCATCTTGGCAACCATTGATTTTACGCGGCGTGCAGCCTCGGCCTGACCTTGGGGAAGCAGTGCAAACTGGCTTACCTTAGCCGACACAAAGAGCATTGCCGAACCATTCTTACAAGCAGCGACACAAGCGCCACAACCAATGCAAGCAGCAGCGTCCATAGCCTCCTCGGCAATGTCCTTGCTAATGGGAATTGCATTAGCATCGGGGATACCACCGGTGTTTATTGATACGTAACCACCGGCCTGCTGTATCTTATCGAACGCAGTACGATCGACCATAAGGTCGCGTATTACGGGGAATGCAGCCGAACGCCAAGGCTCTACTGTGATTGTGTCGCCATCGTTGAAACGACGCATATAGAGCTGACAGGTTGTTGCGCCTGTTGCAGGGCCGTGAGGATGACCGTTTACGTAGAGCGAGCACATACCGCAGATACCCTCGCGGCAGTCGTGGTCAAATACTATGGGC
>CAYYEL010000131.1:0-4186 GCA_964470845.1 uncultured Bacteroidaceae bacterium
CTTTGCGCTTCGCGCGAACTGCTTCACGCTCGGCAATGCTTGATTAAGCGAGCTTATCAATCATTGCTCTTACTTAACCAATACTTTGCGCTTCGCGCGAACTGCTTCACGCTCGGCAATGCTTGATTAAGCGAGCTTGTCAAGCATTGCTCTTACTTAACCAGCACTTTCTTAGTCTCAACTACGCCGTTAGCGTAAACTATCTTAACGATGTTAACGCCCTTAGCAGGAGCCGATGAAGAAGCACCACCTACTGTGTAGTAAGCAACTGAAACTACCTCATCACCCTCGGCTACGAGGTTCTCAATTGATGTGGGCTCGTAGTCAACCTTGATAAGACGCCACTGTGATGCCATAGGATCTGCCGACCAGTAAACGAGGTTGCTACCTGAACCGGCACCGCTACCGTGTCCGTTAGCGTGGAGGCAGTCGGCCTTTCTCTTAGCGAGTGCAAGGTTGAAGTTAGAACCTGTTGCAGGAAGAACAAGGTAATCGCTTGCCCAACCGTCAGCAAGGTCAATCTGTGTCGAACGGGCGTCAACCTCGCCGATGAAGAACTCAGCTGCAGGAGTTGTTGTACCTACCGCGCGGATTGAGTAAGCCTGTGCAGCCTCCTCCTCGGTGATTGTACCGGCAGCTACGAGGTCGGGAACCTCTGTGAATACGTTCTCGGCAGCGGGTGCAAAGTGGAAGTAGAATGATACGTTGTCAGTCTCGGTCTTCTTCCAACCAAGTACTGTACCATCCTCGTTTGCATAAACTGACTTAGTATGACCCTGCTGGTTGTAGAACTCGGCATAACCCGACTGGATACGATAGTAACCGGGAACCATAGGATTCTTCTCAAGTGTCTCGGCAAGACCAATCTTCTCGGCAAGAGCGTTAGCAGCAGCTGTAGCCTCTGCGAATGCAGAATCGGCAACAACAGCCTGACCCTTTGTATAAGCCTCCTCAAGATCGCCAAGGCTTGCAACGCAACCGGGATCGGGACCTACCTCAAGACCGAGGCCTGATACGATACCAAGCATATTCTCAAGCCAGAAGAAGTCGGGGTTGTCCATTGTAGCAACCTTGTAAATCTGCCACTCGCCTTCGCCGCTACCCTTGTTGAAGTAGAGGTTCTCACCCTCGCTCTCGGGAATTGTATCGTTGATACCTGCACGAGGCTGAGGATCTGTTACGGGACGTGCTGCAAGAGTGCTCCAGTCCATATAAACTACATAAGGTGTCTTTGTTACCTTCTCAGAATCAACAACGCCATCCTCGTCGGTGTCGATGCTATCCTTCTGCTCAAGTTCGGGATGATGCTCGTAGATAACGAATGCATCCTCAAGAACTGATGTAGAGGGAACGATTGTCAGCTTAGCAGCATTTGCTTTGCTTACAGCAAGGTCGAGATAGCTTCCGCGCTCTGTCTCCGAAGGCCAATATTTAGCCTCAGAAAGGCTGAGGAATGTGTATGTACCGTCAGCGTTCTTTGTTATGCGATATACGCAGTTAGCACGAACTGCAGCAGCGTTATCGTGGAATGCATCACCACCTGCATAGAATTTACCCTTACCTGTGGGCAGACCTGTCTCGGCATCAACATTCCATACGGGGTGTGTATTGATAAGACCCTTGATTACATAGAGACCGTCCTCAATCTGAGCAACGTCGGTAACGCGCTCACCAACAGCTACATTATAAGGATTCTCGGCAAAGAGAAGAGGATCGTAACCTACGCCAACCTCTGTGATAGCAATCTTCTTGGGGAAGAGTGATACAGCACCGTTAGATGTAGATTTATCGCGGCTGTAAAGCTCAACTGCGAATGAGCTCATAGGCTCGGGGAATGTAACGTCGATGCAGATGAACTCCTGAGGCTCGCTACCGCTCCAAGGTGAGTGATAGTAAGAACCGGCAGCAGAACCCTCGGTTACACCGTCGCCCTGACCCCAAACACCGTCACAAAGACGTGCTACTGTTGACTCGAAGCCCTCTTGTGTCTCGGTGTAGTTAGCCCAGAGGTTCTCCTCGGTAAGAGTAATCTCGTTACCCTCAGCATCGTAGAGCTTGAGCTCGCCAAGAGCAATCATAGGCCAGTTACCACCATCACCGGCAGTACCCAAGTGGCGCTCAAGGAATGTCAGACGGATACCGGGAACATCCTGATGGAGAACGATAGCCGATGAGTTCCAAACTGCGTTGTTGGGGAAGTTGGGGTGTGTAGCAGCAGGGATGTCGCTTACAATCTGGGGGAATGTAGAGAATTTGAGAGCCGAGCCCTTGAATTGCTCGATAAGAGCTGCAAGCTGCTCAAGAAGGTCGTCAATCTGTGAAGGAGTAAGAGTCTCGTAGTTCGACTCGATGTTAGCAGCTACCGCCTCGGCATTGCTGAGGATAGACTCGGTAGAAGCAGGCCATTTACCCTCGTCAGCAACTGTGTAGGGAGGATAAACGAACTCTGTGTTGTTTCTCAAGTCCTCAATCTGGTTGTTGTAAATCCATACGCGCTCGCTCATATAGTAGCTGATAGCGAGTGAGAGCTCGTCCTTAGCTGCGAAGATACCTGCAATGTCGTTTGCAGCGATAGCCTCCTCGGCAGCCGCGATAGCAGCCTCAAGAGCATCCTTAGAATCGGATACATTACCCTCGTGGTCGCCATAGAGCTCGAGACGCTCTTTAGCGTCGGCGATTGTGGGGTTGATTACGTTCTCGCAGATAGAAGCAACTGAGATAGGCTCTACTGTACCCTCGGCAACAGAAGCCTTGTTGATTGCAAAGCCAAAGTCAACGGGGAGGTGGAATGAACCGCTCTCAAGGTCGCCTGCCTCAAGGAGAGCCTTGTTCTCGGCGCTGAAGAGCTTCAGGTTACCACGCATATCATAACCTACGTAAACAGTAAGAGGCTCGTCGTATGCATTCCACTCGCTGTTAACATACTCACCCTCGAGCTGAATTGAAATTTCATACTCGCCGTCGGGACGCAATGAGAATGTAAACTCGCCAAGAGTAGAGGCTGTCTGATAACCGTAAACCCAACCCTGACCATTCTCTGAGCTCCAACCGCTTGTCCAGTTGCTGGGGCTTGCCCAGTAGGCACCCATAACAGGCTGGTAAATTACAAATGTATTATCCTTACCGGGGATGGGGATGAGCTGCATAATGTTCTTGGGAGTTGCATCGGTTGCATCGCCACAAGCTGCATTTCCGTGGGGAAGTGCCACGTAGATATTACCGGGACCTGTTGTCTCGGTGCCCTCACCGTTTGTATAAGACTCGGGACCCTCGGCATAGATTGTAAAGAGACCGGGCTCCTCGGCAAGTGCCTCAAGGCTGTTAACCTGCTCGCCAAGCTCGAACTGATACTCGCCATAAGGCTCTGTGAACTGTACGCCAAGAGGTGAAAGACCAACTACCTGAGGCTTGTTAACGTGCTGATTGGGACGTGTGTACCAAATAAGCTGGAAAGCGTCAACGGGCTGCTCGAATGTCAGCTCGATGTAGTGATACTCGCTGGGAGCATTATCGCTCCAAGTAGAGTGGAAGAAGTTGTTGAGGTTACCATCGTTCAAACCGGGCATACCGGCACCATCGGTACCTGCGCCACCCATTGTGTTGTGGTCGGCGTTAGAATCTACTGTGTACTGTACTGTGTCGCCGTTAGCGTCGAGCACAATCATCTCGGCCATTGCCCAGCAAGGACCACCACCCTTAATCTGGTTGCTTGTACCTGTCTCAAGAACAGTGTAACGCACACCGTTTGTTCCGGGGTGATTGAAGAGCTTTGTTACAGCACGATACTGAGTAATCTCTGTACCATTTACCTCGTGTGTAATTTGCTCACCGGGAAGGCCCTGAGCCAGTGTGTGACTCCAGTCCTGCGCTGATACACTCACGGCTGAGATAAGTGCCAAAGCACCTGCAAAAAATAGATTTTTTCTCATAAACATAAGTTTTAGTTAATAAATAAAGGTAATTGTATTTTGTTTAATAATTTTACCTGCCTAAAAAAAAGAGTTTAAAGACTCTAATTTATTCTAATGGGCAAAAATATACAATCTTTTTCAATGCGCAAAGAAAATTTCGGATATTTTAGTAAGCTTCCCGAGTTTTTAAGATTTAAGACACAACCCGTAGTTAACTATTATAACATACTGTCAAGATAGAAGTGCAACAAAATTCCCTCCTTGCTCACGACTTT
>CAYYEL010000132.1:0-4143 GCA_964470845.1 uncultured Bacteroidaceae bacterium
ATCGAACCTGCCAAATATTTTAAACAAAAAAATTGGAGAAATTTTAAACAAATTTCTCCAATCATTGAATATCAGCGCATTATATTTAAAACTTTTTTCACTAAAAAACAACAGCCTTTACTTTGACAAGATATTTTCGAGCTGTTGGGCATTAAGCCCCACACGTAATTTGCCACCCATTGCCACTGTAATTCCGCCTGTTTCCTCGGAAACCACTATTGCAATTGCATCGGTAAGTTCGGAAACTCCTTTTGCCGAGCGATGGCGCAGTCCGAGTTTCTTGGGAATATTAAGGTCGTGCGACACAGGAAGAATGCAGGCCGCCGACGAAATACGGCCGCGTTGAATGAGCATTGCTCCATCGTGCAAAGGGGCATTTTTAAAAAATATAGCCTCAATGAGCCGCTGACTGACCTCGGCATCTACCCTCTCGCCCGTTTGCGCATACTCACCAAGGCTCTCGTTCCTTTCAATAACTATAAGCGCCCCCACTTTTTGCTGGCTCATACTCATACAAGCCATCACAATGGGTAAATAGAGCGCCTTTCCATCATCTGTTTTTTCTTCCTTCGAGAAGAATGCAGATATTCGACGAAAATGACGATGCGAGCCGAGGGTCTTAAAGAAGCGCCGTATCTCCTCTTGGAATATTACTATAAAAGCAAGCACTCCCACGCTCATCATCTGGTCGAAAATAGAGCCGAGCAGTTTCATTTCGAGCACGCGCGATACAAAGACCCAAATAAGCACAAACACAAGAATACCCGAAAAGACATTCTGCGAGCCCGAGTCTTTCATTAGGCGATAAAAATAGTACAGCAGCGTTGCCACAAGCAACACATCGACTATATCTTTTATGGAAATTTCAAAAAACATATATTATATATAATAGGTATATCGGTTTTATTTGCCCATAAGGGCATTGTACAGACGCACGGCTTCGACAGCAGGCGCAACGTCGTGCACACGCAAAATATGCGCCCCGTTCATAAGCGCAAAAGCATTAAGCACGGTTGTTCCATTTAAAGCCTCGGCTGCCGACACATTCAACACTTTGGTTATCATCGACTTGCGCGAAACTCCCACAAGCAGTGGCGCATCAAGCGCTGCAAACTCAGCGAGTTGCGAGAGCATTGTATAATTCTGTTCGACACTCTTCCCGAACCCAAACCCCGGGTCGATAATAACATCTGCCACCCCACGCTGACGCAGTTGCCACATTTTCCGCGAAAGCTCGACGAGCACCTCGGGCAGAAAATCGGCGTACAAAGGCCTACTATCGCTGCTGCCTCTTGAATGTGTCAGCACATAGGGCAGGCGAAGCTCGGCAACCGCATCCAGCATTTCATCGTCGGCCGAGAACCCCGAGACGTCGTTAATTATCGCCACATTATGACACCCTACACACTCGCGTGCCACACGCGCACGAAAGGTATCAACCGAGACAACAGCCTGCGGAAACTCCCTATCGAGCAGGTCGAGTGCGGCGTGCAGCCGTCGCAACTCCTCCTTTTCATCGACAATCTCACCACCGGGACGAGTGGAACAAGCGCCAATATCAAGAATATCGGCACCTGCGGCAATCATTTCGCGTGCACGCAGCAGCAAGGAGTCGCCATCGACAACACGCGATGCACTATAAAATGAATCGGGTGTTACGTTTAAAATACCCATCACACGTGGAGTTTCAAACGTCATTAGAGCGCCGTGCACATTTATCGTATAATTTTTCATACCCTGCAAAGATAGTGCAAGGCGAGTGAAGAACAAAATAAGCTCGATTATTTTTTATTCCGAGCCGAAGCCTATCTTATACAAAGATAGTGCAAGACAAACGAAGAACAAAATAAGCTCGATTATTTTTTATTCCGAGCCGAAGCCTATCTTATCCGTTTTTTCCAAAGCCAGAAGAGAACCATTGTGTAATAAACATATAATTAAAAACAAAAATAATAAACTTTCACACAAAGAGTTAGAAAAGTAGATTACAATTACAGTATTTTCACTATTTTTGCACTAAAGAAAATAAGGAACAACCACACATATATAAATATGCACACAACCAACTATATTGTAGCAGGACACAGTTTTAAGATAATCCACGCCGAGGACGACATCAGCCGGTTAATGCCATCATACGAACCATTCAGAACCGACAGCGACATCACCCCACTGTTCACACTGACCATTGACGACACCCTCATCCCAAGCTGGCAAGGCACTCGTTTGGGTTATTTTCCCTGCAACGCAGCCAATTTCGAGGTATATCGCAACGGCGACTCAGCCTACCGCATTCTAATAATGAACGAAAGCAACATACCCTGCACCTTCCTACAAAGCGACGAGGGGATGAAAAACATCACAATTACCACTCGTGGCAACACCGCAATGCGCTCATTCGGCCTTAACAATGCAATAATGCTCGCCTACACATACACCACCGCCGAGTACAAAACCTTGCTTATGCACTCCTCGGTTGTAGAGAACAACAAACGTGCATATATGTTCCTTGGAGCAAGCGGACGCGGCAAAAGCACCCACAGCGACCTATGGGTTAAGCACATCGAAGGCAGTACACTCATAAACGACGACAACCCCGTGCTGCGCATCGCCGACGACGGCACCCCCACAATGTATGGCTCGCCTTGGAGCGGCAAACGCCCCATATACAAAAACGTCCACTACCCCGTTGGAGGATTTACAGCCATTGAGCAAGGCCCCACAAACAGCATCCGCCGCGAGGCCATCCCCACAGCCTTTGGAATTTTATTAAGCTCTTGCTCGACAATGAAATTCGACAAGCGCATACACATTCTAATATGCGGGACAATAACCAATGTCCTTGAAAAGTTACCGGTGCACACACTCACCTGCCTTCCCGACGAAGAGGCCGCAACAATATCAAGTAACACATTAAAAGCATAACAAAAGTGGAAATTCGCAGGGTACGAGTAAACAACCACGACTTTTTGAGCAAAATAGGAAATATGCTTAAAACAGGCGAGCACAAAAGCGTTACATTTGTTGTTCGCGGACATAGTATGAACCCATTTTTGGTGAGCGGACGCGACAAGGTAATACTCACCCTCCCCGAGAAACCAACCATAGGACAAGTTGTACTTGCCGAGGTGAAGCCGCAGATATACGCCCTGCACCGAATAATAAAAATAGAAGGCGACAAAATAACAATGCGCGGAGACGGCAATTTACTATGCCAAAAAGAGACATTTACAGCCGACAAGATAGTCGGAACGGCACAGGCCTTTATCCGCAAGGGCAAAAAGGTACGCACCAACAGCCGCCTATGGCGTTACTACTCAATCGTTTGGAGCTGTTTACGCCCCCTACGCCGCCTGCTGCTATCGTTTTTCAGAAGACACATATTAAAATTATATAAAAATGAGAGTAAAAAAAGGAATAGAATTACAGAACGTATGCGATGAGCATTTACTAATCCCCGCAGGAATAGAAAATGTCGATTTTAGTAAAATCATCAGCCTGAATCCCACAGCGGCCTACCTGTGGGAGAATGTAGCAAAGTTAGACGATTTTAGTATCGACACGCTTGTCGAGCTTCTGCTCAAAGAGTACGAGGTCGAGGAAGCAGTCGCACGTGAAGATTGCAAACTTATTGTCGAGCGCTGGACCGAGGTTGGATTGATAGAAGATTAAAAGACAGACCATATTATTAAAAGCGGTACAAGACTTTATGTCTTGTACCGCTTTTAATATTTATCGCATAATAAATACAGTCTGTATCAATTTGCAGCAGATGTTTACAGGAGCAGTTACCGAACAACCCGTAAAACTCACAAAAACAATAATCTGCTCACCCGGGCGCTCATCGCTCATTACCCAACAATTTTACGACACAAAAAAGGCAGCGTGCTTTAAAAAAGCACGCTGCCCGATTATATTTAAGTTATGTTAATTACTTAACCAAAACCTTGGCTGCGCCCAAGTGCTTTACGCTCGGGATAGTCCGTTCAAGCAAGCTTGACGGCATCTCCACTCACTTAACCAGCACTTTCTTACCGTTGATGATGTAAACACCCTTAACGGCATTCTTAACGCGACGGCCGGTTACGTCGTAAATAACCTGTTCGCCATCCTCGGCATTTACATTACCAATACCGCTGAGTG
>CAYYEL010000133.1:0-4103 GCA_964470845.1 uncultured Bacteroidaceae bacterium
AAAATTACAAAATAATTCACTGAGTAACAAGCGCTTAATTTATAGAACCTCCCTTTTAATATTTTTACAAAAACATTGTATATTATTTCTATTTATCGTACACTATCGTTTTTCATTATTTCTGAGCACACTTCAAAAACAACCATTTGTTTATCTAAAGAAAGTGTAATTTGTTTTTACAATATTTTTAACATCAAACTTATTAACATCAAACTTATAAAATGATAGGCTCGATGTTCTTAATTTTTCAACAAATTCATACAAAGAGCGAGATTAAGCAACTGCTAAATATATTAGTAAAAATGCCGTTTTCCATTTTTATAATAAAAAGAAAATTATCGTCCCCTTTTCCGAAAATTATAACTACATTTGCATAATATGCAATCATAGACCCAATCACCGACAAAACATATAGAATAAATATACTATGCAAAAGAGAATCATCGAGTGTGTGCCAAACTTTTCCGAGGGGCGCAACCCAGAGACAATCAAACAGATTACCGACAGCATCGAGGCTGTAAAAGGCGTTAAACTATTAGACGTTGACCCGGGCGAGGCAACCAACCGCACAGTTGTTACCTTCGTGGGCGAGCCCGAGGCTGTGATAGAGGCAGCCGTTGCTTCAATAAAGCGTGCAACCGAGTTCATTGATATGCGTCAGCACAAGGGAGCTCACCCACGTATGGGTGCTTGCGACGTATGCCCGCTTATTCCCGTATCGGGTGTAACAATGGACGAGTGCGCCCTGCTTGCACGCTCGCTCGCCAAGAGAGTAGCCGAGGAGCTAAACGTACCCACATACTGCTACGAGGCCGCCGCATTCAAGCCCGAACGTCGTAATCTTGCAGTGTGCCGCGAGGGCGAGTACGAGGGACTGCCCGAAAAAATGGCCAATGAGGATAAACGTCCCGATTTTGGTTCGCGCCCCTACGACGAGGGCATTGCACGCACAGGAGCAACAGCCGTCGGAGCACGCGATTTTCTTGTAGCAGTAAACTTCAACCTTAATACAACATCCACACGCAGAGCCAACGCCATTGCCTTTGACGTGCGCGAGAAAGGTCGTCCCCGCCGCGAGGGCAACCCCATTGTAGGCAAAATCATAAAGGACGAGAATGGCGAGCCTGTGATGATTCCCGGCACACTGAAAGATTGCAAAGCCATAGGCTGGTACATCAAGGAGTATGGCATTGCACAGGTGTCGATGAACATAACCAATCTTTCGTCAACACCGCTGCACGCAGCCTTTGACGAGGTGAGCCGCGCCGCCGACGCCCGCGGAGTGCGCGTAACAGGAACCGAAATTGTGGGCCTTGTACCAAAGAAAGTACTTGTCGATGCAGGACGCCATTTTCTGCACAAACAGCGTCGCTCGACAGGTGTCCCCGAGCGAGAGCTCGTGCGCATAGCCATCGAGACTATGGGACTATCGAATCTGAAAGAGTTCCGACCCGAGGAAAAGGTAGTTGAATACATCCTTGAGGCCGAACAGCAAAAGGGAGTGGAGAAACTCATAAATATGACCTGCGCCGCCTTTGCCGAGGAGACCGCAAGCGAGTCGCCCGCCCCCGGCGGTGGCTCAATCTCGGCCTATATGGGTGCGCTTGCTGCAGCATTGGGAGCAATGGTAGCCAACCTATCGTCGCACAAAGCAGGCTGGGACGAGCGTTGGGAATTCTTCTCGCGTTGGGCCGAGGAGGGTGTGAGCATTATGAACGAGCTTCTTGCGCTTGTCGATGAAGATACAGCCGCCTTTAACAAAATTATGGACGTATTTGCAATGCCCAAAAACACTCCCGAAGAGAAGGCCGAGCGCTCGCGTGCAATGCAGGTTGCGACACTATATGCCACACAAGTACCCCTGCGCACAATGCAGACAGCCTACAAAGTCTTTGACATTGTAAAAGCAATGGCCGAGGAGGGCAACCCCAACTCGGTATCCGATGCCGGAGTGGGCGCTCTTGCCGCACGCTCGGCTGTGATGGGCGCTTGTCTCAATGTCAAGATTAACGCTGCCGGACTAAAAGACCGCGACACAGCCGAGGCACTCGTAAAAGAGGCCGAGAGCATACAGCTGCTTGCACAAAAGGCCGAGCAAGAGATTCTTGCCATCGTCGAGAGTAAAATAAAATAAGCACCCTTTTTGAGTATAAAAACAGTATAAATTCAATCGTCCCCAACTATGACCGATTTTCAGAAAGACATATTGGCAGGAATCCCCGATATTCTGCCCCCTAAAAAAGCATACGATACAACAACCAACCACGCGCCCAAGAGAAAAGACATCCTGAGCGACGAACAAAAAAAGCTGGCTCTTGCAAACGCACTGCGCTATTTTCCGGCCAAGCATCACGCCGAGCTTGCTCCCGAATTTCTGGCCGAGCTCAAGCAATATGGCCGCATATATATGTACCGTCTGCGTCCCGACTACGAGATGTACGCACGCCCCATAGAGGAGTATCCTGCCCGCAGCAAGCAGGCAGCAGCCATAATGCTGATGATACAAAACAACCTCGACAAGGCCGTTGCGCAGCACCCCCACGAGCTTATCACGTATGGTGGCAACGGTGCAGTATTCCAGAATTGGGCACAGTATCGTCTGACGATGAAATATCTTGCCCAAATGACCGACGAGCAGACGCTTGTAATGTACTCGGGGCATCCGTTGGGCCTGTTCCCATCGCACAAGGATGCTCCACGAGTAATTGTAACAAATGGAATGGTAATTCCCAACCACTCGTCGCAGGACGATTGGGAACGCCTCAATGCAATGGGCGTCTCGCAATATGGCCAGATGACAGCCGGCTCTTATATGTACATAGGGCCGCAGGGCATTGTCCACGGCACCACAATCACAGTGATGAACGCAGCACGCAAGCGTATGAAACAGGGACAGAGCGACCTGCGAGGAATGCTCTTTGTTACGGCAGGCCTCGGAGGAATGTCGGGTGCACAACCCAAGGCCGGAAACATTTCGGGAGTGGTCAGTGTAACAGCCGAGATTAACATTGCCGCAGCCCGGAAGCGCTACAATCAAGGCTGGGTCGATGAGCTTCACACGTCGCTCGACGAGCTTATTCCCCGCATCCGTCAGGCTGTCGAGAAGAAAGAGATTATATCATTTGCCTACGTGGGTAACGTCGTCGATTTATGGGAGCGACTGGCCGACGAGCAGATTGACGTCGAGCTTGGCTCGGACCAGACGTCGCTGCACAATCCGTGGGCAGGAGGCTACTACCCCGTGGGTTACAGCTACGAAGAGTCGAACCGCATGATGGCCGAAGAACCCGAGCGCTTCCGCGAGTGTGTGCAAGCATCGTTGCGTCGCCACGTAGCCGCAATCAACCGACTCACTGCGAGAGGAATGTACTTCTTCGACTATGGCAACGCATTCCTGCTCGAATCATCGCGTGCCGGCGCCGATATTCTAAAGGCCGACGGCACATTCCGCTACCCATCGTATGTACAGGATATTATGGGCCCTATGTTCTTCGACTACGGATTCGGCCCCTTCCGTTGGGTATGTACCTCGGGCAACGAAAAAGACCTTGAGACAACCGACCGCCTTGCAGCAGAGGTACTCGAAAAGATGCTCGCCGAAGCTCCCACCGAAATTCGCGGACAGCTCGAAGACAATCTGCATTGGATACGCGAGGCCAAAGAGAATCGCCTTGTGGTAGGTTCGCAGGCACGCATACTATATGCCGACTCCGAGGGGCGCACACGTATAGCCCTTGCATTTAACGAAGCAATTAAGCGAGGCGAAATATCGGCGCCCGTGGTGCTTGGACGCGACCATCACGACGTATCGGGCACCGACTCGCCCTACCGCGAGACGTCGAACATCTACGACGGCTCGCAATTCTGTGCCGATATGGCCATTCACAATGTCATTGGCGACTCGTTCCGCGGAGCTACGTGGGTCTCTATCCACAATGGAGGCGGCGTTGGCTGGGGCGAGGTAATGAACGGTGGCTTCGGAATGGTGATTGACGGCAGCAGCGACTCGGCACGACACATAGAGGAAATGCTCCTGTGGGATGTAAACAACGGCATAGCACGACGCAGTTGGGCACGCAACGAGGGAGCAATCTTTGCCATCA
>CAYYEL010000134.1:0-4099 GCA_964470845.1 uncultured Bacteroidaceae bacterium
AAGAGTGCTTTTACAAATTTATTTCGTAATGTTGCACTTGCTGGTTGACTCTGCATGAAAAAGAACCTCTATAAAAATACAGACTTTTAATATATAATTTAAAAAAATATTCCTAATTTTGCACTATAAGTGGACGTCTGTGCCGACTGTGCAATAAAAACGTCGCAACGGCAAATATGTTCAAAAACCGATAAAACTTATTACTAACATTTTATAAAATTATTTCAATGAAAAAGATTTGTTTAATGCTCGTCTCTTTCTTGTGCCTTGCATATACGGCAATGGCGCAGACTGAGCCTGTAACCGAATTGTCGCAATTGAGCAACGATAAGGTTTACACGTTAAAGAGTGAACGTGCTTTTCTGCTTTACAGTGCAGCCTCCGGTGTGTCGGGGCAAATTTGTTCTAATACCGGTTCGGCAGTGGGGACTGTAACACAAGACCCTCTCGACCCCAATCAGCAGTTTAGAATAGAGAAGCAGGGCGATAACTACTACCTTTACAGCGTAGGTGCGCAAAAGTACGTAAATGCCAATGGTAACTACGAGGCAACAGCATCAACAGCCCTTACATTGCAGAATGTGGGTGGCAGCTATCCTTGGAAACTGCTCTTGGGTGGCAACGGACTGAACTCGCAGATTCAGGGACAGATGCCCGCAGGTATTGTTGTAAACTCTTGGGCAACAACCGATGCTGGAAACTGCTATGCAATTGAGGCTGTGAGCCTCGATCCCGTTGAATATACTATCCACGTTCTTGGTACAGACAGCGAGGCTGCCGGTGTTGTTTATAATGGCGAGGAGTATAAAAATAACGGAACATTCGAGACAAAGGACGTTCTTAAAAAAGCCGATTTCAGCGCACTGCCCATTGATGGAAAAGTTGCAGTTGTAAGCATCGACAGCAAGATAGTATATGTAAGCTACTTCGACACAACAGCAAAATTCTACACAATTCAGAATGGAAAAGGCGGTTACGTGAGCCTTAACCCCGGTTATGTGAGTGGTGGCAATCTGACCCTTGCCAATCAGAATACTCCGCAAGACAACCAAGGAATTTGGACTTTTGTTAAGCAGAGCAACAACACATATAAGGTATATAACTATTCGACAGGTCTTTCAAAAGTACTTGGAATGTCGGGCAGCGAGGCCGGTGCACGTGCCAAGATGGTTGATCCCGAGAGCACTACATACACCATTGAATTTGACGGTACACTCAACTTCGACAACGGTGAACCATCGTACATCAAGCTCAAAGGTACATCAAGCAACTATTGGAACGACCGTGGCAGCTATCTTGCCCTTTGGAACAGCTCGGGTGCAATAGGCGATACAGGTAGTAAATTCTTCCTCGACGAGGTAGATTATGCCGATTATCCCGATGAGTATTTCTACGAGGTGTCCGAGATTGAGGGTATTGCAGCCTATTCGCCCAAAAACCCCAATACTCTGTGGTACACAACATCGGCCGAGGCTGCCGGTGTAAGCTATCCTTGGATGGAATATGCGCTTCCTCTTGGTAACGGCGAGCTTGGCTGTATGGTATTCGGCGGTGTACACAACGAGGAGCTGCAGTTTAACGAAAAAACTCTGTGGAGCGGCCCTGCAAACACAGTGGGCGCAGGCAGCGGTAATCGTACATTTATGAATTTCGGTTCGCTTGTTATCAGCAACCTCGACAAGGCTATTTGGAACGGAGTAACCGACTATGTTCGTTTCCTCGACATTGAAGAGGGTATTGCCGGCGTCGAGTTTAAGAATGCTAACGGTACAAAGCAGATACGCCGATTCTTCAGCTCGGCTCCCGACTCGGTTATTGTGGGACGCTACACAGTAGAGGGCGACGAGAAGATTGATCTTCTCTTCAAACTGCAACCCGGAACAGGCATTGGCGCAAGCGACGTAACATACGAGAATGGTGCAGGCTGGTTCACCGGTAAGATGACCTCTGTAAGCCACGCGGCCCGCTTCAAAGTTGTTGCCGACGAGGGTGCTACCATCACCTCATCTTCTAAGGGCGTTACCGTAAACGGTGCAACAGAGGTTACATTCTATCTTGCAGGTGGAACAAACTTCAACGGAGATATGGAGGTACTCGACAATTACTTTACAACCGAGACTGCTGCCGATGTTAATACACGTATCAGTGGCGACATTGAGGCCGCTGCCGCCAAGGGCTATGCTGCTGTTGAGGCTGCTCACATCGAGGACTTTACAGCAATCACAAAGCGTATGACATTCGACCTTGGACTGACAACACCCACTGTCGATACAAAGACACTCGTCGATAATTACTATCCCAAGAACACTGCTGGCAACAGTACAGCCAACGACCATCTGTTCCTCGAACAACTATATTTCCACTTTGGACGTTATTTGGCAATAAGCTCGAACCGCAAGCCCATTGCTGCCCCCAACAACCTTCAGGGAATTTGGAACGACCGTGGAACCGACTCGCCTTGGAACTCTGATATTCACACAAATATCAACATTCAGATGAACTATTGGCCCACAGAAATTACCAACCTCTCCGACCTTCACAAGCCCTACGTCAATTTCATTATCCGTGGTGCACAGAGTGCAGGCTGGAAGAAAGTGGGTCAGCAGTACAATAACGGCCACGGATGGAGCGTGCTCACCGAGTCGTCGCTTTACAACAGTATGAGTACTTGGGGCGACAACTATCTTGTTGCCAACGTATGGTACACAAGCCACTTGTGGACACACTACCGCTACACACAGGATAAAGATTTCCTTAAGAAGGCGTTCCCCGTAATGTGGAGCTGTGCCGAATTCTGGTTCCACCGTCTCATTCAGGATCGCAAGGTTAAGGATGGAACTTACGTTGCTCCCAACGAGTATAGCGCCGAGCAGCCTTTGCAGAGCGAGGATGGTACAGCACACGCCCAGCAGATGATTAGCTATCTGTTCCAGAATCTGAGCGAGGCTATCGAAATTCTCGGTGTCGAGGAGACAGGCCTCACTGCTGCCGATGTCGAGAAACTGAACCTTTACCTCGAAAAGACCGACAAGGGTCTGCACACCGAGAAATACACAGGTGCTTGGGGTAATCCTTTCAACGGCGTAAAAACAGGCGCCGATATGTTGCGCGAGTGGAAATACTCGGCCTATACAGCCGGCGAGAGAGGCCACCGTCATATGTCGCACTTGATGGCTCTGTTCCCAATGGATCAGATTACTCCCGAGAGCGAGTATTTCGAGCCTGCCGTAAATGCATTGAAACTGCGTGGCGATGCCGCAACAGGATGGTCAATGGGTTGGAAAGTTAACCTTTGGGCTCGTGCTCAGGATGGCGACCACGCTCACATTATTATAAAGAATGCGCTTAAACACTCTACCACATACGGCACCGACCAAAGTCAGGGTGGTATCTACTACAATCTGTTTGACAGCCACGCACCTTTCCAGATTGACGGTAATTTTGGTGTATGTTCGGGAATGGCCGAGATGTTATTGCAGAGTGCACACGGTTACATCAACATTCTGCCTGCAATTCCTACTGTATGGAAAAAATATGGTAAGGTTACAGGTATGAAGGCAATTGGTAATTTTACAGTTGACTTCAGCTGGGACAATGGGCAGTGCAAGAGCGCACGCATCGTTAGCAATGCAGGTGCACAGCTTCGTCTGCGTTGCGCGTTGGGTGCAATGGAGCTTGCAAAGGCCAGCATCAAGGTTAATGGCGAGGAGGTTGGCGTTACAGTCGATGAACACGGCATTGTAACAATTCCTTGTGAAAAGGACGACGTTGTCGAGATTGACTTTACAACTGAAACTGCAATTGCTCCTGTTGTAGAAAATTCAGCTGCGCAGGCTGGCAAGATGTACGACATTAACGGTCGTCGCATCTCGAATGCAACAGCCGGACAGGTATATATTCAGGATGGAGTGAAGAAACTCGCTTGGTAATTATATAAGATATAATATAATGTAACATCTCCCTTAAAGCCCGTCGGACTTTAAGGGAGATGTTTTTTTTCTCTAAGAAACCGTTCGAGGTTTATTCTGCAATTTTTAGTGGGTGTTTTTTTTACTGAATTATAGCTTTAAACGCTGTGAACAGACAGCGGCTCTGGTAT
>CAYYEL010000135.1:0-3965 GCA_964470845.1 uncultured Bacteroidaceae bacterium
GCCACTCACGTTGTGAATCTTCGCTTAAGATTCGTGAGCGATGCTCTTTCAACGGGTGCAAAGGTACGGTATTTTTTAGAATCTACAAACTTTTTCCTACTTTTTTTTCACAAAAATCTAAAAATCTCCCTTTTTTCTCATAAACAGGGAGAAAAAAGGGAGATTTTTAGCACATTCTATCGCGATAATCCTCGTACCGGAATATTTTATACATTTCGAGCCCGCCATCCTCGCGCAACAAAGCAATTGAGGGGTGCGAGATTCCATTGAACATATTTGTCTTTACCGTAGTATAATGAATCATATCCTCGAACACCACCCTATCACCAACCGAGAGTGGATGTTCAAATTTCCAGCTACCCATATAATCGCCACTCAAACAACTATTACCTCCCAAGCGATAGATATTCTGTTCAAAAGGTGCACCCTTAACCGCGTCGGGCTCAAGTGTCTCGGCTCCGGTTACCGTCGGTTGATAAGGCATTTCCAAACAGTCGGGCATATGACAGGTAAAGCTGACATCGAGAATTGCAGTGCGTATGCCGCGGCTCTCGACGACATCTACCACCGACGACACAAGCGAGCCCGTCTGCCAAGCAAATGCCGAACCCGGTTCGAGAATTACGTGCAGATTGGGGTAACGCTGTTTCAACCCCTTGAGCAATCCAATCAGATGAGCAACGTCATAGTCCTTACGCGTCATAAGATGGCCACCGCCCAGATTCAACCATTTCAAGCGTGGTAACCATTTCCCGAATTTCTGTTCAATGTGCACAAGGGTATTTTCGAGTGCATAGGAGCTCGACTCGCAGTGGCAATGACAGTGAAAGCCCTCAATCCCCGAGGGGAGTTCATCGGGCAGCAGGTCGGCTGTAACGCCGAAGCGACTACCGGGAGCACAGGGGTTGTAAAGTTCGGTCTCAATCTCGGAATATTCGGGGTTGATTCTTATTCCGCACGAGACACCATCGCGTGCCGCACGTGTACGCTCGTAGAATCTGTTATATTGCGCAAGCGAGTTAAAAGATATATGGCTGCAATAGCGCATCATATCCTCGAATTCCTCGTCGGTGTAGGCGGGCGAAAAGGCGTGAGCCCTACTGCCAAACTCCTCATAAGCCAAACGCGCCTCGTGAATGGAGCTTGCCGTTACCGAGTTTATATACTCGCGGAAGATTGGAAAACTCTTCCACAAAGCAAAAGCCTTGAAAGCAAGTATTATTTCGGCTCCCGACTCACGCGCTACACGGCTGATAAGCGATAAATTCCTGCGCAGAAGCGTCTCTTCCATCACATAGCAGGGCGACGGCACCTGCATAATCTGTTCTTTGTTCATCCTTAAATATATTGTATATACAACAGTTACTACTGTATCACGGTTAATTTCGCAAATTTAAGCAACAAAATTTTCTCTCCGGCATTTTGGAAACGAATTTTAGCCTTTGCATTATCGCCGCTACCTTCGAGCGAGAGTACCTGCCCTGTCCCGAAACGGTCGTGTCGGACAATAGCGCCCACTGCAAGCGCCGTCGAGACTGTGCCACGCGCAACATTACTCTGTCGTACAGCATCACTCACACGTTGCAGACGCACAGGCTGCTGCCGGGCGCTGTATGTCGGCGTCTCTTTTCTTTGCACCGCATTATTAAAATAGGGGCGACCATGCGATGCGCAATCGAGCGAATAGTCGCTGCGACGGTCGCCTCTGCGTCCCGAATTTGTAGCTGCGAACATTCCGCTGTCGCTGTAACTCGCAGGACGTTGCACACTCTGTGGCGTTCCCCCGCGAAACGTCAAGAAACGACAGTCTATTTCTTTAATAAAGCGGCTGGGGTCGGGAAACTCCGACGTTCCGAATCGGTAACGCATCTTGGCAAACGAGAGCATACAATAGTCCATTGCACGTGTTATTGCCACATAAAAGAGGCGGCGCTCCTCTTCGAGCTCGCGCATCGAATTCTGCGCCATTGCATTGGGGAACAACTCTTCTTCGAGGCCCACCACAAACACAGCAGGAAATTCAAGTCCCTTGGCCGAGTGCACGGTCATAAGCGTGATAAAATCGTCGTTTCCATCGCCCTCGGTGTCTTGGTCGGTAAGCAACTGCACGCTGTTAATATAATCTATCAGTTTATTATTCTCGTTACCCTCTTCGCGGCGCATATCCACAAAATCGCTTATGGCATTCATAAGTTCTTCGAGATTCTCTTGCCGGCTCTTATCCTCGACACTGTTACCCGAGAAAATATCGTTCCACAACCCCGAGGTGCGCACAATCTCACGCGCTGTGGCAAGCGCATCGTCCTCGACGGCTTTTTTCGAGAAAGCCTCAATCATACAAGCAAAGTCCGAGAGTTTCGCTAGCGTTCCTTTATTTGCCTGAAGGCCATAGACCAAAGGCTGCTCAAGAATATTCCACATTGGCAGTCCCAAAACAACAGCCTGCTCGCGCACCCGCAGCACTGTCGTTTCACCAATGCCTCGTGCAGGATAGTTTATAATGCGTTTAAGTGCCTCCTCGTCGCGCAAGTTACAAGCGAGACGAAAATAGGCAATTGTATCTTTAATCTCTTTTCGTTGATAGAACGAAAGGCCTCCATATATTTTATAAGGATAAGAGCGTTTGCGGAAGGCCTCCTCAAACACACGCGACTGAGCATTGGTGCGATAGAGAATAGCAAAGTCCTTAAACGAGAGACCGCGCCGACGAAGCTCGGCGATGCGGTTGGCCACAATCTCCACCTCCTCGTAATCCGAGTAGGCTGCGCAGACTGTAAGCGGCTCGCCATCGCCCCTCTCCGAAAATACCGTTTTTTGTATCTGCTCGCTGTTGTTGCGAATAAGACTGTTGGCAGCCTCGACAATCATTCTTGTCGAACGATAATTCTGTTCGAGCTTAAATATTTTTGCACCGCCGTAGCGCTCGGTAAAACTCAGTATATTATCAATATTGGCTCCACGGAACGAGTATATACTTTGAGCATCGTCGCCCACCACACATATTGCGCGGCGAGCCTCGGTCAGTTGCCACACTATGCACCCTTGTACATAGTTTGTATCTTGAAACTCATCGACAAGCACATAGCGAAATTGTTCGACATATTTGCGGCACACCTCGGGGTGTTCATTGAACAGGCGATAGGTATTCACCAACAGGTCGTCAAAGTCCATTGCATTGGCCTGAAGACAGCGGGCAGCGTAACGACTGTAAATCTCGGCAGTCGATGGAATGCGTGCACGCTGGTCGTCGCCTCGCAATCCCGTATCACGAGCATAGTCGGCGGCAGTGATAAGGCGGCTTTTGGCTGCCGATATTCTCTCGCCAATAACATTGGGCTTGTAAGTCTTATCATCGAGTTGAAGCTCTTTAATTATGCTTTTTATAAGGCTGCGCGAGTCGCTCTGGTCGTATATAGTAAAATTAGGGTCGTAACCCAACAGATGCCCCTCGCGACGCAGAATTTTCGAGAAGATAGAGTGAAAAGTACCCATCCACAGATACGACGCTGTACGGTCGCCAACCTGCGCTGCGATGCGTTCTTTCATCTCCCGAGCCGCCTTATTGGTAAAGGTTAGCGCAAGAATCGACCACGGCTCGTAGCCCTGTTCAATCAGATAAGCTATTTTATAGGTAAGAACCCTTGTCTTTCCCGAGCCTGCACCGGCAATCACCAACGATGGGCCATCAAGATAACGCACAGCATCGAGTTGTGCACTATTCAATTCTTCTTCGTAGTTAATCATCATATAGTTGTCTCTTAGAAACTAATTCAATTACAATAAAAATTTTGTTCGCATAATATTTGCTGCCGAGCCGCATCCTATTTTCGCACATTAGTGCAAAAATAGTGAAATTAAAGTAAACTATCGAACATTGCAGCCGAAACCTTGTTATAAATTCATTATTTCCAATCATTAGTGTCCACTAAAAAATCGAAATAGTTCTTTGAAATAATTGATATTTA
>CAYYEL010000136.1:0-3714 GCA_964470845.1 uncultured Bacteroidaceae bacterium
CCTCGGGAGACGGCGGTCTCCCTTTTTGTTTTTTTGTATTGCTGATTGACTTTTGAACTGCCACTTATCGGGCGAACCTTGCTCACTCCTTCTCGCTACGCTCAAAGTCGTGAGCAAGGTGGGGATTTTGTTGCACTTCTATCTTGACAGTATGGACACACGTTGCACAAACAATAAAAAAGCACTATCTTAGCGCGACTATTAGAAGCCTATTTTTTTATTGAGCAATAATGATTAAGAACATTGTATTCGATTTTGGCGGAGTACTAATTGAGATTGACACCGCAAACGCAATAAAGGAATTTGCCAATCTTGGGCTCGAAAACCCCGAGAAATACCTCAACAGCTACCAACAATCGGGAGCATTTTTTGCGCTCGAAAATGGCGACATTAGCGGCGAGGAGTTTGTCGATGAGCTATCTAAACTATGCCACCGCAAAATCAGCTACGACGAGGCACAGAGTGCTTGGATGGGCTTTGTGGTGAAAGTACAAACAGAGTATATGCAATGGTTGCAACAGCTTCGTCCACAGTACAAGCTATCCATTCTGAGCAACACCAACCCATTTTTGCAAGGATGGGCTCGCAGCAGTTCATTCACCCCCGACGGCAAGAGCCTTGACGACCTTTTCGACACCCTCTTCCTCAGTTACCTTATGCACTGCTCAAAGCCCGAGGAAGCAATCTATCATAAGATGCTCAAGGATGGCAAGATGAAGCCCGAAGAGACGCTTTTCATCGACGACAGCGAAAAGAACATCGAAGCGGCACGCAAGGCAGGAATAAACGTACTCTTAGTAAAGAACGGCGAAGATTGGCGGCCGGCCCTCACAAAATACCTCAGCGAGCACCGATAGTCCCAAGCGTCAACATTATAGCCTAAGAGACTGTAAAAGCCCTTATCCCCTATTCTTATCAATATATATAAGCCCCAACAGGATAAGCAGCGCACCCAAAATTGCCATCCACGTGATACGTTCCCCAAGAACGACAGCCGAAGTAATCATCGTGATTACAGGATTCAGATAGATAAAATTTGTAGCACGCACAGTGCCTATTTTCGACAAGCACCAATTCCACCCCAAGAAACAGAGCAACGACGCCACGCACCCAAGCATCAAAATATTCCCCCACACAACGGGGTCGGACACCGAAAGCCTATCCCACGAAACACCCTCAACGGCAAGCAGCGGAAGAATAGTCAAAAGCCCGTAAGCAAACACTTTACGTGTAATCAGCATATTAGAGTATCGTTCCTGAAGCCTTTTTATTATCAACGAATATACAGCCCAACACAAACAGGCTGCAAATGCCAGAATATCGCCCAGCGGCGATAATTTAAGAATAAAATTACCATTAAACACCACAAGCGCCATACCGACAAGAGCCACAACAGAACCCCACACGCCCTTACGATTCAAACGCTCATCCTTGTAGAAGAATCCCACCAAAAGAGCCGTTATAAGAGGCGTCAGACACACTATAAGCGACACATTGTAGCAATAACCGTATGCGAGAGCATAATTCTCGGTAACAAAATAGAGCGAGCCGCCCGACACTCCCAACAACAGCGCCAAAAGCTCGTCGCGCAACGAGTTTAAGAAGAGGACACGCCCCGCAAAAGGCAACATAAGCACGTAAGCAAGCAAGAAACGTACAAAAAAAATCTCATCGGGACGCAGTCCTGCATTTATAAGCAATTTAGTCTGTACAAACGTACAACCCCATATTATCACAATAACGAAAGCCAACGCATAGACAAGCAATCCGGCATCTGTTTTTTTACCACCCTGAAGCATCCTCTTCTACTACAATACCAAAAGAAAGAGAAGGTTCAATGCCTCCTCTTTCAGCAAGAAACAAATCTCTGTTATCTCTTTTTCATTTCCACTGCACCCGAGAGTTCCTTTGCCCTATCGAGCGCAAGATGAATATCGGCACAAACATTCTCCTTGCCGACCAATTTCACAAGTCCGGCCTTTCGCAGCGCCTTTTCGACATTCTGATGCACACCCGAGAGAATTATAATCTTACCCTCTTTGAGCGACGAGTTTATAAAAATCTCAAGATTGTGCAAGCCTGTCGAGTCTATAAAAGTTACCCTGCGCATACGTAACACACGTATAGGCATTGCATCGCGTGTACGCATAAGCTCGTCAAATTTATTTGCCACGCCAAAGAAAAAGGGGCCCTCAATCTCGAACACCTCGGTGTGTTTGGGAATTGCAATCGTCTCGTCGTGCTCACCATCGTGGTGAACATCGAGCTGGTCGCGCATAACCGAGATATTGGCGCTCTCCATCACACGCTTCATCACAATTACAACAGCCATCACAAGACCCACCTCAATGGCCAATGTAAGGTCGAAGAACACAGTCAGCAGCAGAGTAACAAACAGCACACCTGTACCGGCCATCGAGCTGCGATACATCGACAAAATGGTTCTCCAGCCACTCATATTATAGGCAACCATCACAAGCACACCCGCAAGACAAGGCATTGGAATAAGCTCGACAAGAGAGCCCAGACACAGCAACACCGCCAACAACACAAAAGTGTGTACAACACCTGCAACGGGTGTTTTTCCACCATTGTTTATATTGGCCATTGTACGTGCAATAGCACCCGTAGCAGGAATTCCGCCAAAGAAAGGCACCACAATATTGGCAATACCCTGTCCTATAAGCTCGGTATTAGAATTATGCTGGTCGCCGATAACACCGTCGGCCACCATTGCCGAGAGGAGCGACTCTATTGCGCCAAGCATTGCAATTGTAAAGGCCACGGGAGCAAGCGCCTGCACAGTGGCAAAGAAACTACCCGTTTCCATTGAAATATCGGGCAATCTAAATTCGGGGAATCCCGACGGCAGCTCGAAAAGGTCGCCAATAGTCTTTATAGAAGTAACCCCTGCATAGTCGCGCAACAGCCACGCAGCCACTGTCATAACAATAATTGCCAGCAGCGAGCCGGGAATCTTTTTCGAGAATTTAGGAGTCAGAGCAATAATAACGATGCTCAAAACACCCATAGCCGCACTCCACCAATCAATATTGGAAATATTGCCAAAATAGCACACCCATTTGTCGATAAAATTGGCCGGAACATCCGAAATACCAAGCCCCAACAAGTCGTTTATCTGTGTCGAGAAGATTGTAATTGCAATACCCCCCGTAAAACCTATTATAATGGGATAAGGCATAAATTTAATAACGCTACCTAATCGGCACACACCCATAATAACCAAAATAATACCGGCCATTATTGTGGCAATAGCAAGTCCGCTGAGGCCATACTGTTGCACTACGCCATAAACAATAACGATAAATGCGCCTGTGGGGCCACCAATCTGCACTTTTGAACCGCCAAACACCGAGATTAGAAAACCGGCCATAATAGCGGTTACAAGACCCTCTGTGGGGCCTACACCACTGGCAATACCAAAGGCAATGGCAAGAGGGATAGCCACAATACCCACAATCACACCGGCCATAATATCGGCAGTGAATTTTTCACGCGAATAGTGCTTCATCGCCTCGAAAAATTTGGGATGAAAATCCATCAATTTTGTCGCTTTCATCTGTATCTATTATTATTTCAAAAATTGCTGTCGAGTAAACACTTTTAGCTCAACTATTTTTTCGGAGTGCAAAGTTACAAAAAAACGCTGGAATAATCAACCGAAATCGGAATAATAGTGCATCTTGCACTGAT
>CAYYEL010000137.1:0-3704 GCA_964470845.1 uncultured Bacteroidaceae bacterium
TAGGACACATGCCTCTCACGCATGGAACACGGGTTCGATTCCCGTAGGCGCTACTTCGGTTAGAACTATTGCGGTTCTAACTTTTTTTGTATGTATCTCTAATAACAAATTCTATATCTGTTGCGTTTCTAATCGTTTTTTTATAGTTTTGCATAAATTTCCGAAATAAAACTAAAAAGATATTAAACCTGAATTTTATGTTGACAAAATTATTTGGTTTCAATCCTAAGGAAACTACTGTGCGCACAGAGGTTATGGCGGGATTGACGACTTTCTTGACTATGGCCTATATATTGGCTGTGAATCCCAATATCTTGGGTGAGACGGGTATGGATAAAGGGGCGCTGTTTACTACTACTGTAATAATGGCAGGTGTCTCTACCATATTTATGGGTGTTTATGCTAAATTGCCTTTGGCGCTTGCTCCGGGTATGGGGCTTAATGCGTTTTTTGCCTATACTGTGTGTATGGTGATGGGTTATTCGTGGCAATTTGCGTTGACGGCGGTGTTTCTCGAAGGACTTTTGTTTATTTTGCTGACGGTTACTAATCTGCGGGAGAAGATTGTGGATGTGTTGCCCGATACGCTTAAAAAGTCTATCAGTGCGGGTATCGGATTGTATATTGCTTTTATAGGTCTTAAGAGTGCCGATATAATTGTGGATAATCCTGCGACGCTTGTAAGTCTTGGTGATATTACTGCGGGGTCGGCTCTGTTGGGAGTGATTGGCATTGCTGTTACCTCTATTCTGCTTGTTAAGAATGTAAAGGGTGCGTTGCTTTTTGGTATTCTTGCTACTACGCTCTTGGGTATTCCTCTTGGGGTTACGCAGTTTGATGGTGTGCTGAGCGTGCCTCCCAGTGTCGAGCCTATTTTTATGCAGTTCGAGTGGAGCAATATATTCTCTAAGGATATGTTGGTCATTGTCTTTACTTTTTTGTTTGTCGATTTATTCGATTGTATAGGTACGGTGATTGGTGTTACCGAGCGTGCCGGGATGGTAAAGGATGGTAAGATTCCAAGATTGAAGGAGGTGTTTGTGGTTGACTCTGTATCAACTGCGGTTGGTGCTATGATGGGAACAAGTACGGTGGCTGTGTATGTCGAGAGTGCTGCGGGTGTTAACGAGGGTGGACGCAGTGGACTGACTGCGTTTACTACCGGTGTGTTCTTCTTGTTGGCGCTTTTTCTCTCGCCTCTGTTCTTGGCAATTCCGGCTGCGGCCACTACTCCGGTGCTTGTGTTGGTGGGATTGATGATGATGGGGTCGGTGCTTAATGTGAATTTCGCGGATTATTCCGAGTCGATACCTGCGTTTATATGTATTCTGTTTATGCCGCTATGTTATAGTATCTCTGATGGTATTGTGCTTGGGCATTTGTCTTATATTTTTATCAATCTGTTGAGTGGAAAATATAAGAAGGTGAGTGTGGGTATGTATATTTTGGCTGCTTTCTTCTTGCTGAAATTTATTCTTTAAATCGTTTGTTGTAAGATAGCTAAAAACACAGATGTTGCAACTTAACAATTGCAACATCTGTGTTTTTTTATCGGCTTGCCCAAAATTCTAAATATTGTCGGGCTACTTTTTGTGGAAGGTGGTGGCGCTCTATCAGCCGTAGGCTGTCGCGCTGCATTGTGGCGATGTGCTCTTTGTGTTGTAGAATTTCGTGCAGCTTGTTATATACGTCTTCTTCGTTGGGGATGACATTGACCATCGGACGAAGCTCTTTCTCGCCTAATATTTGGTAACACTCTTCCTCGGCGCCGCCAACGACTATTTTGCCTTTGGAGAGGGCGAGCAGGGCGTTCATTCCGGGGGAGTAGCCGTAGAGCTGGTCGAGGAGTATGTCGCAATCTTCGACCATTTTGCTGTACTGGGCAAATGGTACATTCTCGGCTTTTAGAATCTCGCATTCGTCGGGGTAGTCGGCTTGCAGGCGCTCAAGGGCGCGTAGCATTATGTCGGTGCCTTTGTATATGCTGCGGCTTTTTTGTATGCCTATGAAGAATCGTACTTTGCGGCTGCTGTCGTAGGTGTTTATTTTGCTTTTGTGCTCAATGTCGATGGGGAAGGGTATGTAGGTGAGTTTCTGAGCGTGCTTATCTTTGTAGGCTGTGTGATACTCGTACATTCCTGCTATTATGCCGTTGCAGTCGTCGGCGATAAGGTGGTTCAGGCGGGCTTTGGGAGTGTTTTGCCAGTCGGCTATCTGTTCGCGGGTGTAGTTGTTGCTTATCTTTTTTGTGCCGATGTTAAAGTCGGAGTATCGGAATATGGGGGGAAGGGCGGTGGCGCAATCGACCCAAAAGGCGTCCATCCCGAATGCGCCTAAGAATATTTTTTTGTTGTTGCGGCGCAGGTAACGGTAGATGGGCAGCAGACGCTCGGCTTTTATTTCGAGGAACATTGGGTTTATCAGCTGTACTATGTCGTAGCCGCGCAGGCGGGGCAGGGTACAGAGGGTTTTTATAAGGTATTGTATGCCGCCTAATTTTGTGTAGTTGCGCACAAGGGAAATATCGCGTCGGTAGTTTTTCCAAAAATCGCCGTTGCTCACTACGCACACGGTGTGTCCCAAGGAGCGCAGGCCTTGGGCGAGTGTCCAATGGACGTTGCTGTATTCGCCTATGAGGAGTATCTTCATCGTTTGAGGGGTTTGTTTCTTGGGGTGATGAGACGGATTATGTATAGTCCCGGCTTGCTGTTTGCCAGTAGGCGAAAAAGTATGTATTTTATGCTGTGGGTGAGATGGGGCAGGGGGTACAGCCCGATTGGGCGCAGACGGGTGTTGCACAGGGTGTGTATCTGTTTGGCGCTTTTGTTGTTGTAGAGTAGGTTGAGGATTGTATCTACTGTGAGCATTGTTATTTTGCGCTTCAGTGCCCGCTGTTGTATTTTGTTGCTTGTTGCTTGTCGTTCGTTGCGGAATTGTGTGAGGCGTCTGAGTAGCCCGAAGAGGTCGTCGAGGCGTTTCTCTTCAAATTCTTTGTCGGTGTTCGACGTTATTGACTCGGGGCGTAGGCAGTAGTTGTATATTATTGCGTTGCTGTCGATGAGGCTGGTGGCGTGGTAGTGCAGCTTGGTGTTGAATTCTTCGTCCTCGTGATAGACGTTGGTGGCAAAGAGTATGTTGTGCTTAATGGCTACGCTGCGCTCAAAAATGTAGGTGCAGGGGCTGCCCGAGAGGTTGTTCCCGGCCATATATACGGCGCCGCTTATGGTGTTGCTCGTTTTTATTGTGTCGGTCGGCGAGGCTTTGTGGGCGCTCTGTTCGTCGGGGCATATTTGATAGCCGAAACGGAATATCTGTGGTTGTTCGCTGCGGATAATTTCGAGGCAGGGGGCGAGGCTTTGTGGACACAGGCAGTCGTCGGCGTCGATGAATTGTATGTAGCGGCCGCGTGCTTCGATAATGCCTTTGTTGCGGGCTGCTCCCGGGCCTGCGTGCCTCGATTGTATTATTCTTATGGGGTGTGAGGGGTAGGCCTCTTGCAGCCATAGGGGTGGAACGGTGGAGCCGTCGTCAATGATTATTATTTCGTAGCTGTCGGGGGTGATGCCTTGCTCTATAATGCTGTGCACGCAACGGCTCAGTAGCTCGCGTGGCAGATTGTAGTGCGGTATTACTATTGATAGAAATATCATAGTTGCTGTTTTTTAGCATAGTTTCTTGTGTATCATTGCGTATAGGCGGCTGTG
>CAYYEL010000138.1:0-3658 GCA_964470845.1 uncultured Bacteroidaceae bacterium
CTGAATGTCGTGGGTTCGAATCCCACTAGTCACCCCGAGAAACTCCTCAATAATCAAACGATTATTGAGGAGTTTCTTTTTATATGCTTATTATTTACAATCTTTAACATTATGATAAAAACAAACAGCCCCGCAGGGCTGTTTTATTTTTGCAAATCACCTGAGGCTCTATGTGGATATGTGAATACCTGCGTCGAGCATTTTATGCGCAAAAAGCATAAACAGGCCAATGAATTGCATAGTAGTTTTGTCGTGTTTTATTTTGTGTTTGTGTTAAGGTTGCCCTCTGATGTGAATCACGGGGCAATCGCTTTTTTATAACGCGCATTGATAGCGGAAGCAATCGGGGAAGAGTGTTTTTAATTGTCGCTCGTCCTGCGGATGCTCAAATATTCCATAGAATGACGAGCCCGAGCCCGACATCGAGGCGTAGAGTGCCCCCATACGATAAAGCTCGTTCTTAATCTGCTCCATTTGTGGATATTTGGCAAAGGCACTGCGCTCAAAATCATTCTTCATAGAGCTTGCCCACATATTTATGGGGCGCTGTATAATATCGGACAGCGGAACAACGGGGTGCGCAGGAACAACAAGCGAATAGGCTTCTTTGGTTGAAATGTGCAGATGGGGTTTTACAAGCACAATGTGATAGCCGCGGAGTGAGCAGTCGGACGGTGTGAGTATGTTGCCTATCCCGGTGGCAAATGCCGGACGACATTTTATAAAAAATGCGCAGTCGGCACCGATACGTGCGGCATACTGCTCCAATTCTTCGTCGCTGAGCCCTAATTGCCCAATTTTGTTTAGCATAGTAAGGGCGTATGCAGCGTCGCTTGAGCCGCCGCCTAACCCTGCACCTGTGGGGATGTTTTTATATAGGTTCATTGTTACCTTGGGTAGCTTGTGGTCGGCTGCCAATATTTTATAGGCTTTTACTACAAGGTTGTCGTCGGCCTCACCGTCGAATTGTGCATTGTGAATTGTGAATGTGTAGTCGGGGGCATCGGTCTTGTTATTGACGGTTATTTCGAGTGCATCTTCAAGGGGAACGGGGTAGAAGAGTGTTTCGAGATTGTGGTAGCCGTCGGGACGCTTTGATACAATGTCGAGGCCGAGGTTTATTTTGCAACAGGGGAATGTTATCATAATTGTATGGGTTGTTTGTTTATTTTTTTTATGTAGAGGGGTGCTGTTTGCGGTGGTCGTGTGTGCCGGTGGTAAAATATTTTTAGTCTTTACGTTCGAGCTCTTGCAGTCCTTCGAGTTTCTTAGTTTCGAGGAATTCGTATATTCCGCACAGATGTTCGCGCACACGTCCGTGCCCGAATTCATATACTTTTGTTACAAGGCCATCGAGAAAATCGCGGTCGTGGCTCACGCAGATGAGTGTACCGTCAAAGTCGCGCAGTGCCTGCTTGAGTATGTCTTTTGTTTTTAGGTCGAGGTGGTTGGTGGGCTCGTCAAGGATGAGCAGGTTCACCGGCTCAAGCAGCAGCTTGAGCAGTGCCAGACGGGTGCGCTCGCCTCCCGATAGTACTTTTACTTTCTTTGTGCTTGCCTCGCCACCGAACATAAATGCGCCTAAAAGGTCGCGTATCTTGTTGCGTACGTCGCCCTTGGCAACGTCGTCTATCGTTTGAAAAACTGTTAGATTTTCGTCGAGCATCGAGGCTTGATTTTGGGCAAAATAGCCTATCTGCACATTGTGCCCCAATTGCAACGAGCCCTCGTGTTCGAGCTCTTGCATTATACAACGTACAAAGGTCGATTTTCCTTCGCCGTTACGTCCCACAAATGCTATTTTGTCGCCTCGTTCGACGGTGAGTGTAACATTGGAGAAGATACGTTTGGTGTCGAATGCCTTGCCCACTCCGTCGGCAATTACCGGATATTGTCCCGAGCGTGGCGAGGGTGGAAATTTCAGTCTCAATGCCGATGTGTCCTCCTCGTCAACCTCGATGAGCTCTAACTTTTCGAGCATCTTTACGCGGCTCTGCACCTGTAATGTCTTTGAGTATGTTCCTTTGAAGCGTTCGATAAAGTCCTTGGTCTCTTGTATCATCTTCTGTTGCTCCTCGTACTGTTTCATCTGTTGCTGACGACGCTCGGCACGCAGCTGCAGGTACTGCGAGTAGTTGACCTTGTAGTCGTATATGCGTCCCATCGTTACCTCAATGGTGCGGGTGGTGATATTATCGACAAACTTGCGGTCGTGGCTTATTACAACCACGGTTTTTCCGTTGGAGATTATAAACTCTTCGAGCCACCCAATCGATTCAATGTCGAGGTGGTTGGTGGGCTCGTCGAGAAGCAACACGTCGGGGTTGCGCAGAAGCATTTTGGCAAGCTCGATGCGCATACGCCACCCGCCGCTAAACTCGCTTGTCTGGCGCGAAAAGTCTTTGCGCTCGAATCCAAGGCCAAGAAGTGTTTTTTCGACGTCCTCCTCGAAGTGGGTCATATCAATGGCGTAAAATTTCTCGCTCTTGGTGGCGACCTCTTCGATGAGTGCCATATATTCGTCGCTCTCGTAGTCGGTGCGTTCGGATAGTTGGCGGTTAAGCTCGTCAATCTCGGCTTCCATCCGGTGCAGATGGGCAAATGCCTGTGAGGCTTCCTCGAACACGGTGCGTCCATCCTCGGTCATAAGATGCTGTGGCAGATAGGCAATCACCGTGTCTTTGGGTGCTGATACTTGTCCGCGCGATGCGGTGCGTACGCCTGCAAGAATCTTTAGCAGGGTGCTTTTTCCCGCACCATTTTTGCCCATAAGTGCAATGCGGTCTTTATCGTTAATTACAAATGAAATATCTTTAAACAGTGTAGTGCCGCCAAATTCAACGGCGAGTCCGTCAACAGAAACCATATTTTGTGTTGTATCTTCTTATTTTAATAATTATTGTGCGAAGATACAACTTTATTGCGACCCTTACAAAATTTGGCCTCTAAACTCTTGATCGAGGGCCTTTGACGGGACTTTGTTTATAAGTTTATTCTTTTTGTTAATAACGATTCATCGGTTTTTTGGGTGCGATGAACGATGTTTCTTAACTTTGCGTCCGATTTTGAAAAACCGATATACCGATGGAAGATAATAATACACCTAAAAGAAGAACACGCAGCCGTCAACAGAGTAGTGCGGCACCACTGATAAACGAATACGGACATTTGCAGCCGCAGGCTCCCGAGCTCGAAGAGGCTGTGCTTGGAGCACTTATGGTCGATAGCGACGCTATCGGTCGATTGGGTAATATGCTCAAGCCCGAGTCGTTCTACGACAAACGCAATCAGCTTCTCTTTGGCGCTATTCAAGAGATGGATCTTGAGGATCGTCCCATTGATATTCTTACCGTTACCGAGTTTCTTAAACTCAAAGGCATCCTCGACGAGGTGGGCGGCCCGATGTACATTGCGCAACTCACAAGCAAGGTTGTCTCGTCGGTTAATATTGAGTATCACGCAAATATCATTGCGCAGAAAAAACTCGCACGCGACCTTATAAAATTCACCAGCAAGACGCAAGAGCAAGCATTTGACGAGACACAGGATGTGAACGAGCTTATGCAGCAGGCCGAGTCGGAACTTTTTGAAATATCGCGCCACAATATGAAGCGCGACTTTACACAGATAAACCCCGTCATAAAACAGGCTTACGAGC
>CAYYEL010000139.1:0-3524 GCA_964470845.1 uncultured Bacteroidaceae bacterium
TAATAATCTGTTAAAATATACGTGCTATTTTAATAACATTTGTTGTATCTTTGCTTAACAGCGAATGTTTTCTGCACTCGCTGTGAGAAATGTTCAAGCAAGCTTGACATTTCTCGCTCGTTTGTTGTACCTTTGCTTAATAGCGAAGATATAATGAATCGCGACGAAACTTAGGAACTGTTTAAATTTATTTCGTTAAGTTTTTTATAGAGATAAAGATAATGCCAACGAGCAAAATGCAAACTTACTTGCAGGTTTTTAGCGAGTGCTGCTTATCTTCTCGGAAGAAAAAATAGGATGTTTTATTATTGTTTTGAGGGCGCGTAGTCGGCCTCAAATAACAGAGAAAAAGAAGAAAATAGGCATTTTTGAATATAAAAAACAGCGAAATAGCAGCTTCCAAGATAACATATTTTTTTGTAGAGATTTAAACAACTTCTAACTTTTAACTAAATATTTTTCTATGGATTATAATGTACTATTTTGGTTTGTGCCCGTAGCGTCGCTATTGGCACTTGTATTTGCTTGGTATTTCTACAAGCAGATGAAACGTGAGAGTGAAGGTACCGAGCGTATGGCCTACATTGCCGAGGCTGTTCGCAAGGGTGCGATGGCCTATCTTAAACAGCAGTATAAGATTGTTACCATCGTGTTTATAATGTTGGCCGTTGTTTTTGCAATAATGGCATACGTGTTCCACATACAGAATGAGTGGGTGCCTTTTGCTTTCCTCACCGGTGGTCTGTTCAGTGGATTATCGGGATTCTTGGGTATGAAAACGGCTACTTATGCGTCGGCGCGTACGGCAAATGCTGCGCGTCAGTCGATGAACAGCGGATTGCGTATGGCCTTCCGCAGTGGTGCTGTGATGGGACTTATTGTTGTGGGATTAGGCCTGCTCGATATTTCGGTGTGGTATCTTATTTTGGATGCTTGTATTCCTGCCGACCTTAACAACACAGGTATGAAGCTGTGTATCGTTACCACCACTATGCTGACATTTGGAATGGGTGCTTCGACACAGGCTCTCTTTGCACGTGTGGGTGGCGGTATATACACTAAGGCTGCCGACGTTGGCGCCGACCTTGTTGGAAAAACCGAGTATAATATTCCCGAGGACGACCCTCGTAACCCCGCTACAATTGCCGATAATGTGGGCGATAATGTGGGCGACGTTGCAGGTATGGGTGCCGACCTTTATGAGAGCTACTGTGGCTCTATTCTATCGTCGGCGGCTCTTGGTGCAGCGGCTTTTGCTTCACAGGGCGGTGCAATGCAGACTAAGGCTGTGTTTGCGCCTATGCTGATTGCTGCTGTGGGTATTATTCTCTCTATCATTGGTATCTTTGCGGTGCGTACAAAGGAGAATGCCGATATTAAGAGCCTTATCGGTGCTCTCTCGCGCGGAACTAATCTTTCGTCGGCACTGATTATTGTTGCTACTTTCGGTATTCTGTATGCGTTGGGTATTGAGAACTGGTGGGGACTTTCGCTTGCCGTTGTTGTCGGACTTTTGGTGGGTATTGTCATTGGTCGTTCGACCGAGTATTATACCTCGCAGTCGTATGCTCCCACACGTGAGGTGGCCGAGGCGGGAAAGACCGGCCCTGCTACTGTTATAATCTCGGGAATGGGATTGGGTATGCTCTCGACTGCAATTCCTGTTATTTCGGTTGTTGTCGGAATTATTTTGTCGTATTTGTTGGCTACCGGATTCGACCCCTCGACCGAGAAAATCGCGCTTGGTCTTTATGGTATTGCAATTGCTTCGGTGGGTATGCTTTCGACACTCGGAATTACGCTCGCGACAGATGCCTATGGCCCTATTGCCGATAATGCCGGCGGAAATGCCGAGATGAGCGGACTGGAGCCCGAGGTGCGTCGTCGTACCGATGCTCTCGACTCGCTTGGTAACACAACTGCTGCAACGGGTAAGGGCTTTGCCATCGGCTCGGCTGCGCTTACTGCATTGGCGCTTTTGGCATCGTATGTCGAGGAGATTCGTATTGCGTTGCAGCGCACCAACCCCGATGTGCTCATTAACGGTAAACCTCTTATGGAGGCTAATATAACAGACTTTATGCACTATTTCGATGTAACGCTGATGAATCCTATGGTTCTGTGTGGTATATTCGTAGGTGCAATGATGGCTTTCTTGTTCTGTGGATTGACAATGAATGCAGTGGGACGTGCTGCTCAGAAGATGGTGAGCGAGGTGCGCCGTCAGTTTACCGAGATTAAGGGTATTCTTGAGGGTAAGGCCGAGCCCGACTACTCGCGTTGTGTCGAGATTTCGACACGTGGTGCACAGCAAGAGATGGTGTTGCCTTCGTTGCTGGCAATTGCAGCGCCCATTCTCACAGGTGTTGTGCTTGGTGTTCCGGGTGTTATCGGACTGCTAATAGGCAGCTTGTCGGCCGGATTCTTGTTGGCTGTTTTTCTTGCCAATGCAGGCGGTGCTTGGGATAATGCCAAGAAATATATCGAGGAGGGTAACTTTGGCGGAAAGAGCAGTGATACTCACAAGGCTACCGTTGTTGGTGATACTGTGGGCGACCCCTGCAAGGATACATCGGGCCCCAGCCTCAATATTCTTATAAAGCTTATGAGTATGGTTGCCATTGTGATGGCAGGCCTTACACTCGCATTCAGTATCTTATAATATTATAATGCTGAGTTTTTTTCGTAAATTCTTAATATTCTTGTTGCCACTATCCGTTGCTTGTTCATCGGATAGTGGCAACATCTCTGTACCCGAGTTTCCGGCCGACCCCGAGGGGACGCAGACGCATTTTCTGACGCCCGGTGTCTCGACGATGCGTATAGATGTTTTTGACGCTGATATTTTTGTCGATGATACTCTAGCGCTTGTGGGCGAGAATATGCGCTTTGCACAGGTGGGCGAGTGTAAAGGTGTGGGGTATATTATTGAGATTCCACGCACGGGGTGGCAGCCGCGGAGCGTGGCGCTGCGTCCCGGTAGCGGGTACGTCGCCTGTAATATAACTGAGGCGGGCAGTACTTTTGCGGCTCTGTATGTCGATTCTGTTGATGTGAGTGGGGTGGCAACGGTAAAGACGCTTGTGCCACTGTTTGGCCGTTTCGACCGCTTTGCCATAAACCCCAAGGAGTTTCATCTTACGGCGGCCGAGGGAGATACAACTGCCTTTATTATTCATCCCACAACCTACGAGGCTACACTGTGCAGTGGTAGCTGGGTGCGTTTAACGCCCAATGTGGCGTATATCAGATTGGCGTATGACAAGAATGATACAGGTTGCAATCGCACTGACACGCTGATATTGAGCAATGGTTATTTCGAGAGTCATAAGATTCCTATAATTCAAGAAAAATAGGATTGTTGTAAGGTTGGCCGAATGTGTAAAAACCGTTATCTTTGAGATAAATCTCGAAGATTTTCTGCGCTCGCTGTAAAAATTTAAAGCAAGCTTTATTTTTTTTTGCTCGCTTGTGTGTATCTTTGAGATAAATCTCGAAGATTTTCTGCGCTCGCTGTAAAAATT
>CAYYEL010000140.1:0-3520 GCA_964470845.1 uncultured Bacteroidaceae bacterium
AAGTCGTGAGCAAGGAGGGAATTTTGTTGCACTTCTATCTTGACAGTATGATGTTTTTCAAAGCGAGTGCAGAATATCTTCGAGGTTTAACTCAAAGATACCAACAAACGAGCGAGAAACATCAAGTTTACTTGAATGTTTTTCAAAGCACCCTCACTCCTCCACCCTAACAAACCTCACCCCCGTCTTTTCACACAACATTTTCACAGCACCACTCTGCGAAAGGTCGATACAACGCACCCCTGCCTTGCGACACTCACGCGCAATACGCTTGCGGCTCGAAGCATACAAAGTAGCATCCATTACAACGTAACGCGACGGAAACAGCTGCAAAAGTTCCTTTATATCACCTAAAAACCCACGACACAGCCAGATACAATCGACAGGAATAACATTTTCCCTCCCCGTCCAATGCTCATCGGCAAGCAACATAATCCGACGCCCCGCAAATTGCACAAGTCCTGCATCGACAAAAAGGCCATCGGCAAAAAAGTCTTTATAATAAGCATCAGGAACAATTATCGGCCGAGCCATCCTCTGACGTCGCCAATAATCCTCGGCAATATAACGCGGTTCAACCTCGGTGCGCGGATAAGCCGTCAACAGATAAGAATTCTCGCGGCTCTTAATCAGCTGCGCAGCCGGAAACGAACGACTATTATAGAAAATTATATGCGATTGCCACTCGCCGCGAGGAAAAGCCACAAAAAGCAACAGCCCCATAGCCACACAAGCGACACCACGTACAAGCCATTGCCATCTGCCCCGCGCAAAAAGCAAGAAAAGCATAAAAACAGAGAAAGCAACAACCCCGAGAGCACCAAGAAACGGCAATTCAATCGCAGCGTATGGCAACGAAGCTCCCCACGCAAAAAAGTCGTTCATCCACCCAATAACGACATTCAGTACAAACGCCACACACTGCTGCACAGCCGACACAGGAAAAGAGAGCAACAAAACAACGGCAAGCAACATTACAACAAAAGCAGCAGGCACCGCCACAAAATTCGTCAGCATAAAGTAAAGAGGGAAAGTACCAAAATAGTGCCATATAAACGGCAATGTACCAATCTGCGCGGCCACCGACACAACAATAATATCGACAATATAACGGTAAAGCACACTACCCTTGTCGGCACGAAGAAAGCGCCGCATCGAAGGAACAAGCAACAAGATAGCCGCCACAGCCGAGAATGACAATTGGAAACTGACATCAAAGAGCAAACGAGGAGCAACAACAAGCATCAACAATGCCGCAAGCGCCAACGAATTAAGCGAGCTTGTATCGCGCTGCAATAGACGCCCCAACGACATTATCGAGAACAAAATAGCCGCACGAATAACCGAGGGCGAAAGACCGCCGACAAAAGCAAAGGCCCACAGCAGCAGAAGCACTAAAAGCTCGCGCACAACAACCCTCGCCCCCACTCCGCGTGCAGGCAACAGGAGCGAAAGAATCATATACAATATACCCAGATGCAACCCCGAGAGAGCAAGAATATGGCTCGCGCCCACCGTTGAATAAGTATCGCGCAGGTCGCGCGAAAGACCTCGCCTCTCGCCCACCGTCAGCGCAGCAAGTACAGCCAACCGTTCCTTCTCGAACCCCAACGAACGATAAATATCCAAAATATAATCGCGCAGACGCATCGCCCGCATCGACAAGGTAAGCCTCCCTGCGTCCATCGGACGCCATCCATCAACCGGAAGAAAAACAGTACCCGTAACCCCCTTTACATACATATAATGCTCGATGTCAAACTCGGCAGGATTACCTGCATTCCTCGGCTGCCCGACCTTGGCCTCGAAGAATATCCTATCCCCGGCACGCAGTCCCTCGACATCGACACTACCCGCAAAAGTAATCTCCACAAGCCCCTCGCGCCGCGCATTTTGCAACGTATCGCGTCCTATGCGCCTTACATCGGCAAGCACCTTTGTTGTACCACGCTCGGTGTAAGGCATCTCGTGCAATTGCGCCTCGAAACGTCCTTTTGTACCACTCCAGCAACTGCTCATCTTGTCGGCATCCAATCGTTCGACCACTCCACCAAGCGCAAACATCAAACTACTGACAGCTACCCCGAAGAGCAAGCGTGGTGCACGCGGATGCAACCCAACAGCCACCCCTAACAACGAAATAATAAAAAGCGACAAGCTGTACAGTAACGAAATACTGTACAGCCACGATAAGATAATTCCCCAAATCAAAGGGAAAATAAATTTTAAGACAGGATTATTTTTAAACAGCTGCCCCACCACGCCAAGAAATTGTTTTTACAGAAGAACAAACAGCTCCTAAAGCGTCGAACCGTCAAAGACTGCGCAGTGCATCAATCACTCCTTGAGGATCGGGAGCTTTAAACACCGCATTACCTGCAACCAGCACATCCGAGCCGGCATCGGCAAGCAGCTTGCCCGTTTCGACATTTACGCCTCCATCAACCTCGATAAGAGCCTTTGAGCCCGTTGCGTCGATCAGTTCGCGCAACTCGCGCACCTTATCTACTGTGTGAGGAATAAATTTCTGTCCGCCGAAGCCGGGGTTGACACTCATAAGCAGCACAAGGTCGAGGTCGGCAATAATATCTTTGAGCATAACAACCGGAGTCGATGGATTAAGCGTTACTCCCGCCATCATTCCCTCGTCCTTAATTTTCATAATAGCACGGTGCAGATGCGTCTCGGCCTCATAGTGAATGTTCATTACACGCGCACCCAACGCCTTAACCGCTTCGAGATAATTCATCGGGTTAACCACCATCAGGTGCACATCAAGAGGCTTATTGCACAGTTTAGCCACATATTGCAGCACCGGAGGGCCGAATGAGATATTAGGAACAAACACCCCATCCATAATATCAATGTGCAACCAATCGGCAGCACTTGCATTTATCATATCAAGGTCGCTCTGTAAGTTTCCGAAATTTGCCGACAATAGCGACGGCGATACCATTTGGCTCATATTCTCTTCTTTAAATGTTAGTTTTATGCGAAGATAATGCAAAGTGAGCGCAAATCAAAACATTCGGCAACAAAAAACGGCTGACAGTGTTTTTACACTGCCAGCCTGCCTTATATTTGAGACCTATAGGTCTTTCTCTTCGCTACTTATTTCTTCAAAGACGCATCAGCCTGTGATTGGGGAAGCATCTCCTCAGCAAACATATAAGCACCGGTCTTAGGCGACTTAACCATCTTGATAACCTTAACAAACTTCTCCTTGTCGCCGGTCTGGAGAGTTGCGACTGCTTTCTTAGCCATTTCTTATTACTTTATTTCTTTGTGAACGGTTACTTTCTTCAAATAGGGGTTGTATTTTTTAAGCTCCAAACGCTCTGTTGTATTCTTACGATTCTTCGTAGTGATATAACGAGACATTCCGGGAACACCACTATTCTTCTGCTCTGTGCATTCAAGAATTACCTGAACGCGGTTTCCTTTAACCTTCTTAGCCATATTACTTACCTCCTTAAACTTTAGTCGAGTACTTTAATCTCTTCCCAAGCAACATTACCTT
>CAYYEL010000141.1:0-3483 GCA_964470845.1 uncultured Bacteroidaceae bacterium
TGCGTGTCTGGTAGCCTAACATCGAGTAGCTTATCACAAGGCTGTCGCTGCTTGTGCAACTGAATATGTAGTTGCCTTTAAGGTCGGTAACAGTGCCTGCTGCCTGTCCCTCGACCTTTACATTTGCAATCTCTATGGGTTGTTGTTTGTCGTCGGTTACCCGGCCCTTTATTGTTACTTTCTGTGCTACGGCCGATAGTGTGCCCAAAATAAGCAACAGAAATATTATTGTTGTACGTAGTTTCTTCATTTTGCTTTTAAGAAGCCGATAAGCAGTTTAATAATATGTTTGTAATTAAAATAGCTTTTACTGTTTGCGTTTCTCTATCTAAACGTAAAAAAAGAGCTAAACGTATATCTGTCGCATAAATTTATTTATCCACCCCCATTTATAGTGCTGCCAATGGTAGGTGCTAATCTGCTTGCCTCCAAAATTAAGAATGAAATTACGGTAGCCGCTGCCCGTTCCGCTAAGTTCGAGAAACTCGAAATGGTCGATGCCTCGGCTGTGGGCGTCGGTTATTGCAGCCCACACTGCCATAATACCCGGATAAAGCAGAGGGTGGCTCTTACGCTGCCCGAAACTATATGCAAGGTGTGCACGCCCTTGTTCGTAAAGACATATTGAGCAGCCTATGGGGCGACCTTTGTATCGGACGACAAACATTCGCGCTCTTGACGATAGCTTGCCTCCATCGTCAATCAGTAGCGCTTTAAGATAGGGTAAAGGTGGCAGATGTCTCTTGATTTTGCTTATATAGTATAGACGTAATAATTTTAGAACCGATACAATTTCTTCGGGGTCGGTTGCAAGGCTGAATGTAACGCCGCGACTTTGTGCCTTGCGTATATATGTGCGATAGGTGCGCGAGATGCGCTTCGTGTGATGATTGCTGTGTAGCGACAGATAGACACGAATGTCGCGTCGCGGAAAGAAATTCATTTTGCTCAGTGTCTCGTAGGCGAAACTCTGATTCCCGAGATTGCGCACCTCAATCATTGTGTGGGTAAAGTCGAACAGCGTGTATAGCTTTTTAAGCAGCAGGTCGAAAATCTCTTGCTTGCTCTCGCATTTTTGTGAATAGACGCCCTCGCCGTATATGCTGTACCACGTGTGCAGGCCCGGTGGAAAAAGACGCAACTCTCTGTTTCTTACTGCAAGCAGATGTCCTAACTCGCCCTCCTCGTCGTCATAGGCTACAAGCATCAAGGGACGAGCCTCGGTGTGCTCCTCGATGAGGCTAAACATCCACGCCGAGTGAAACGGATTGCCCTCGATGAGCGGGGGTAGTGCGCTGCTTGTTGTAAAAAGCTCAACTCTCATTCTTTTTCTTTTTCGCCACTGTAAAATTAGTGAAAAAGAAAATATGTTGTATTACTATTTAATGATATTTTCTACCGGGTTCCTATTAGTATGTACTTTCTTGATGGTAAAAAGTTGTTTATTTGTAAAAAGAGCTCTAATTTTTGTTGTGATAAGATGTATTGCTGTGCTATAGCTTTTTGTCGCAATCCTGTTTATCTTTCATCCAATTCTCTTGTTCTTTTTTTTCTTGTTCTTTTTTGCTGCTTTTGTCAATAAGGTAAAAACCTAACATAATGAAAAAAATAGGGCCAACTATCGCGTTTCCTTTCATAATTCCTCCGAGAAAGGATAAAATACCCAAAATAAGTAAAATTCTACCTGTTGTTTTCATTGTCCTCTTTTTTTATTTCAATAAATGTGGTGCTTTTTTTGCCTGAACATAAAACTATAATAATAGCTATTATTGGATGAAGAAATATTGAAAAGGCAAAAGCCCATCCAAAGCCTATTTTATATTTTTTCCCTAAACAGCCAATGCTATAAGCAATTGCAATGTTGATTACTAAAAAAAATAATACTTCCATATTCTAATTTTCTTTAATGTGAATATTGAGTTCTTTCTTTGCTCTTTCTTTTAATCTTAACAATTCGTTATAGTTGTGCTTGTTTTTAACTATTAAGCTAAAAATCTCGGTTGATTTTGTTGTTAATGTTTCGTCTTTTGCAAATTTGTCGGGGTGGCATACTTTTTTAAGGTCGTCGTATAATGCTTTGGCTTTAAATGAACTGTCAATAACATTGCTAAAATCAATGTTGCCCTCATTTAATATTTTTGTTTTAGTTTTTCGAGTATCTGAATTAACTACTTTTCTATAAATGCAGTAAATGAGGACTATGGTTATAACAACTAATGCAGTGGCTAAAATGTATTCTTGTGTATTTGTGTCAATACTATTTGTTTGCTGTATAATTGTGAGTGTGCTATCTTTTGTGTTCATATTTCCTTTAATTTATGTATTTTCCTATTTGTGCATAGTCGGAAAGTTTCCATTTGCAGCCATAAACGCCGTGGTCGTCGTGTACTTCTAGTGTGTCCCATCCTAATACAACTAATCTGCGTACTAATAACTCATTATTCAATATGACATTTCCAATGAAAATCATTTCATCTTTTGATAATTGTCGACCTGCTAATGCTTGAATCCTAAAACCGGTATTAAACCAAGCCGAGAATTCGTGTTTGTAAGATGAGTCACCCTTCGAGATACTTGCCTTTAGGGCAGTTGGCGCCCGTCCTGAAATAAACGCTTCTCGTGCTGCTTCATTAAAACTTCTGACTAATTTGGCTCTTTCGCTTCGGTCTTTAAACCATTCGATGATTCTGTTCCAAGTGTTCTCAAATAACATATTTTGTCTTAATTTTGTGAATGTGATTTAATTAGAAGAAAAAACTTCAATTAAAAATACAATTAAAAATACAATAATTCCATATTCAACAGCCATTTCAGGTGAAACGTTTTCTGGCGGCGATTCTATAAAAGACTTATATAATTCTTTTTTTTTAGCTTCTTCTTTTATGCTCTCTAATGATTCAATATTGTCTGCACAGAGCAGTGTTTTGTGATATAATAAATTCGCTTCTGTGAATTTACGATGGTCGCCATTGAAGTTTGTCGGATTTAAGGAATCCTTTAGGTCGTAATATAACTGCTCTGTGGAGAATATTATTCCGAGCTTCATTGTTATTTCTTTACGCAACTCTTTTAATGCTTGTATGTCTTGTCTGTAGTTCTCGGCTTTAATATATAACTTGTGTGCAGTGTTTAATAATTCAGGATTGTAGTGAGACATAAAATTAGACGGATTACATTTAATTATAATCTCTTCGTATAGCGAATTGTACTTACCCGGAATGGGGCTCGGGTATCTTTGGTGTTGGGAATTGTGTCCGTGATTCTTTCCTTCTCTAATTTTATTATCAGGGATAATCTCTTCAAATATGATATACTCCTCGTTCTTTGTGGCAAATACATCGTAGATTTTATCATTGCTTGGCATATGAATTTCTATTCCTTTATGGCTGCCATTAAAGGATGTAAGTCTAAAAGTTGATAATAATAGACTCTAAGTTTGCAGCAGCAAGATAAGCGAGTGAAGAATTTATCTTAATAAAGCTT
>CAYYEL010000142.1:0-3342 GCA_964470845.1 uncultured Bacteroidaceae bacterium
CAGGCTACAGGACGATAACCTAACCATAACAAATAATTCAGCCGATGTAGTTTAATAAAGAACATCAAAACCATTCATAGCAGGAGAGAGTTTCTATACTGACAGGGATTTATCCGAGAAACTGAAAATCAGTCGCCGTAGCCTTCAAGATTACCGCAATGAAGGACGTATCTCCTTTATCCATCTTGGTGGCAAAGTTCCTTACCGAGCATCGGGCATCGACAAACTATTGGATGAGAGCTACCGCGAAAAGTTAAGATTGCGACAACAGACTAATCAAACTGTTTCTTAGAGGGAGGGAGCCTTCCGCCTGTAAAAAAGGGAATCGGATAATAGAGTCGAAATATTAGCTTCATTATCCGATTCTCTTTTTTACCGTTCTTTCATTTCAGCAGGAATATTGAACGTTATGAGGTGTTATTGTTTTAGAATAATTCCAATTGTTGCCCGTATGCAATTGCGGGTTGGGGCTTTTTGCCGTGAAACAGTTCAATTGCACCAAATTGTTTGTCGGTGATACAAAAAATACCTACGTGTCCATATTCGGGGAGGAACGATTTTACCCTTTTTATGTGCACTGCAGCATTTTCGGCACTTGCACAGTGTCGTATATATATGGAGAACTGAAACATTGTAAAACCGTCTCTTTGCAGATTCTTTCTAAAATCGGCATAAGCTTTTTTGTCTTTTTTTGTTTCAGTGGGAAGGTCAAATAGTACTAATACCCACATAACACGATAGGCGCTTATTCTGTTCATTCAATACGAGGATATATAATGCGTCTTTGTTCGCCGCTAAAGCATTTATATAGTGATGCTGTTGTTTGTGAGGCGGCAATCATAAGCGGACTTTTTTTCCCTCCAATGTTTACATCAATTGTAGGAATTGACAGTAGCTCACTTTTTATCTCTTTTGTCAGTGTTAAATTGTCGCCGTATTTATTTGTTATTGTATATATCAAATAGTCGATATAAGGACGGTAGGGTTCCATAATGTCGTCGGCAAGGCAATAGGCGTTGTAGCGGTTGTGATGGTGTATGCCTAATGTGGGTAAGAGGCCGCTGCTTACTAATGCGCGTGCTACAATGGCACGTAGGATAGCGTAACCATAGTTGAGTAAGTTGTTTGGGGAGATACCGTTGCGGTCGCGGGTGAATCCATCTATGTGTCCGAATAGATTTTTCCAATAATATGCTGCTGCACGCCCTTCCATATTCTCAATGTCGCCACTGCGCACATCGGTTGCCCACACCTGCATACATCTTACTTCGACCCCTGTACACATTTTTAATATGGATGCTTGGTTTGTTATTTTTTGTTGTATGGTTTGTTGCCATAGTTGTTTGCGCAGGGGTAGTGAGGCTTCAATCTGATAACGGAAGCGCTCGTTCTGTGTGGTATTGCCACTAAGAGGCAGATTGAGACCTGTGGGCATACTATGGTTGTCGCAAGTTATTATTGCGCAGTTGTTCTGTAAAAGTGCCGACATAAGCCCTGATGTTATTGTTATCTGTTTGTTGTCGAGAACAATAACACCAATATCTTCTATGGGGCGTGATACTTCGTTCTTTTGCTTGAAGGATTGGGGCAGTGTGTTGTTGTTTACAATCTCGGGCAGTTTAATTATTAGTTGCCGGTCGCGCAACGAAAGATAGGCCGGGTTGCCAAAGTAGAGTGTCTTTTTTATCATTGTGTTATTCTCCTATATGTACTATTTTGCCTATATGATTTATGCGTACTTTTACAATCCCTTCAAGGTCTTTTAGTGATGTTATTCGTTTCCACGTAATATCTTTTAGCTCTTTAATATCATCGACTTTTGTTTCGAGGTGATGGCGGAAGTGGTAGTTTTTTGATGATAGTTTCTGTACTCGGTAAAGGTTGGGACTTATCAGATGGAAATTTTCGGGGTTCAAGAGGTCGGTTTCTTGTGGGTCGAACCCGGTAGCTTTGTTGGGGAATACAAAGTATTCGTTCTGTTTCATTGTGAAGCAGAATTGCCACCCCTCGCTCGCTTTGTATTCGCGGTCGATGATTGGTTGTTGGTTTATTGCTCGTGCTGTTGCTGCAAAGAAGGATACAATGTTTTCTTGATATTTGCCTTCGTGGTCGGTGTATATGGCTACGTGGTGGTTGTTGGCACTGTTTACATAATCGCTTGGTTGGGGTTTTCCTTTATCGTTGGTGATTAGTCGGCCGTGGTGGTCGCGTTTGTCGTGCAGTGCAATGGGCTCGTTCTGGTTTTCGAGTATGGTTACTCGCTTAATTTTTATTCCTTTTTCTTTGTTCAACCAGATGGGGCTTTCGTCTAAATTGGAGAATGCGGCTGTTGCGTCGTTGTTGTATTGTTTGAGACGCTCGATGAGTATCTCTTTTATGCGTTTATCAACTACTTTATCTATTTTCAGTTTGTTGTCGATGGGTTTACGTACAGTGTATGTCTTTTTGAGCTCGACGAGTTTTACTGTTGATGGTACGGTTGTTCCGTTGTCGAGGTATATGGGGTTTTTGTCGAGGTTGTTACGCCCTGTGAATGCTTTCTTGGCATCGTTGCCATTTTCGTGTAGGCGTTCCAACAGTGCCTCGCGGTAGCGTTTGTCGGCTATCTTTTTTATATCCTCGGCTGTGAATTTTGAACCAACGCTTTTTTCATATGTATTGTATCGTTGTATGCTTCCGTATATGGTTTCGTTGTGCAGTTGCCCGCGTGGGGTTAGCTGTTGTTTGTGGTTTAATTTTCTGTTGCTTGTTTTGGTCTCGTTTGTGTTTTTGGTAATTACTTTGCTTTTCGACTTTATTGAAATGAGAATGCGCTCCAATTGTAGTTTTGCAGCCTCGCGGAAGTTCTCAAATGGTTCTTTGAAGCGTAGTTTTCTGTGGTTGCTTCTTTCGAGCTCTTTCTGCTCTATTGCATATATATTGCTGCTTTTGTCGCTACGAGCATTCAGATTGTTGAGGTATTGTATTATATTGTGTTTTGTGAAGGCAATGACAATGGCGTCCATTGCGTGGTGGCGATGGTCGTTGCGTTTTGTCCAGTCTTTTATTCTTTTTATAGGTTTATCTTCTCTGTTTGTTATTGTTTCGGTTAGTCCTCGACGATGATACTTTTCCCAATTAAGTTCTTGCATTGTGTCTATCAGCCCCCAATCTTGGCGCAGGCGGTCGGTTATTTTTCCTGTTGTGGCAACTACGTGCGGAACAATTTGTTCTAGTATTTCGCGGGCTTTGCGTGCTATATATTGTGTGTCGCGCAGGTCGCGGTTGATAAAATCACTTGGAATATCTTCATACTGTCAAGATAGAAGTGCAACAAAATTCCCTCCTTGCTCACGACTTTGA
>CAYYEL010000143.1:0-3298 GCA_964470845.1 uncultured Bacteroidaceae bacterium
GTACCCGACACGTGGGTAAAAATGCTTAAAATTCTAAAATATTGGGCATCACAGGGTGTTGATGGTTTCCGTTGCGATATGGTCGAGATGACACCTGTGGAATTTTGGAACTGGGCTCTGCCAAAAGTAAAAGAAGAATACCCTCACCTTATATTTATAGGCGAAATTTATCAGCCGCACATATATCGCAGTTTCATCTACGACGGACATTTCGACTATCTCTACGACAAAGTAGGATTGTACGACACCCTACGTTCAATAATAAACGGATATTCGTCGGCCAACGACATTACAACCACACTCCAGAGCACCTCGGACATACGTCAAAATATGCTCACATTCCTTGAGAATCACGATGAGCAACGCATCGCATCCGACTTTTTCGCGACAAAGGCCGAGCGAGCCTTTGCAGCCCTTATAGTATCGGCAACAATTGACACCCAGCCGTTTATGCTATACGCAGGCGAAGAGCTTGGCGAGCGAGGAATGGACAAAGAGGGTTACAGCGGTGTCGATGGCCGCACCACCATTTTCGACTACTGGAGCGTCGATACACTGCGCCGTTGGAACAACCACTCACAGTACAACGACGAGTTACTCACCGAAGACGAAAAATCCATACAGGAATTCCACCGCAATCTGCTCACCCTATGCAACAGCAGCGAAGCGCTGCGCGAGGGGCGTTTCTACGACCTGCAATATGCCAACCCCCACAGCGAGCACTACGACAGCAACCGCATATACAGCTATCTGCGCGGAACAGACAATGAGCTTCTACTCATTGTAACAAACTTTGGCGAGAGAAGCTGCCGATGCAACGTAACAATTCCCCGCGAAGCATACGCCTACTTCTCGACCGAGGCCACAGGTGCGACAACATCGACAACCGAGTTGCTGACAGGCAAAGAATTGGCAATCACCCTCGCCTCAGACGAACCTATCAGCCTCGAAATTCCCGCCAACAACGGAGTAATAATAAAAATAAATACAAAGTAATGAAACGAATATTTTTTACAGTCATAGCAGTTTTTGCCACAATGATGACAATCTCGGCACAGTCGAAGCTCGATCTTAAACTGATTCAAGAAACAGTCGAGAACGAAAAAAACTATTTTCAAGACATACTGAATATCTTTCAGAACGACGACCCCTTGCTGCGCACCGACGACGTAGCCCTCATATACTATGGGCACTCGTTCCTCCCGAGTTACAACGCCGGTAACGACAACAACGAGGAAGCATTAAAAAATTACGTAGCACAGGGCGACAATACAGGCATCTATGCAACAGCAAAAAAAATACTGAGCTACAATCCCGTAAGCCTGAATGCACTGTTCTACGCGTGGCGCTCATCAATCGCACTAAACAAGAGCGAGAGCGAGTCAACGTCGTATGTAACAAAATATCTTAACATACTGAATATGATAACAACATACGGCGACGGGAAAAGCAGTCGTACTCCATTTTACGTAATAAACCCCGACGATCAAGACCACATTATATATGGAATTTTTGAAATTGAAAATGTAAAAGGCCGCGAGCTCGACACAGAATCATTGTGCAACATAATAACAGTGGAACCAAGCAAAAAATTCCCCACACGCACAATGTACATAAACGTAAGCCGCTACCTTGCGCACACATCAAAATAAAGACATAACAGAGAAGGGGCAGCACAAACGATAGAGGCTGCCCCGTTTGTTTTTTATACAAGCAGCAACATTTGCACTCTGCACCAAGCACAATGCACAAAAATCTGCAATGTAGCGACAAGCGAGTGTCGAGTAATAATCCGGCCCAATTCTCACATAGAACCATTCTGCAATCGTTTCCATAAAATAATATGAAAAAAATATTCCGTTTCCTCGTCAAGAGCATTATTACACTTATTATTCTGAGTGTAATATGGGTGATAGTCTATCGCTATATACAGCCTCCCGGAACACCGCTTATGCTCATACGCTCGATAAACGACAATGCCCCCATACACTACGATTGGCAGCCACTCGAAAAAATCTCGCCCAATCTTGCCCTTGCCGTTGTATCGTCCGAGGACAATCTGTTCACTAAGCACAACGGATTCGATTTTAAGGCTATTGAGCAAGCACGCAAAGAGGCCGAACAAGGCAAACGTCTGCGCGGAGCAAGCACCATAAGCCAACAAACAGCCAAAAACATATTCCTGTGGAACGGACGCTCATGGGTGCGCAAAGGCCTCGAAGCCTACTTTACATTGCTCATCGAAACACTCTGGGGCAAAGAACGCATAATGGAAATGTATCTTAACTGCATTGAAATGGGCAACGGCATATATGGAGCATCAGCCGTAGCCAAGCACCATTTTGGAACAACCGCCGACAAACTGACAAAAGAGCAGTGTGCACTGATAGCCGCTACCCTGCCCAACCCCCGCAAATTCAATTCGGCAAAGCCATCAAAGTACATACTCAAGCGTCAAGGCGACATCCTGCGTCTGATGCGCCTCATTGGTAAAGTCGATTACAACGAGCGCAAAAAAGAATAAAAAAACCGACAAACCGTCCACGGAAGAATGACAATAAAAAAAATCATACTACGACTATTAGGAACAATACTGCTTCTGCCACTTGCTCTCTTCTCAATAATCATCGCCTGCGACATTGCAATAAGCAACACAGCAGCCCCCCGACTATACGACAGCACCGACAGCATCACAAGTGCAAGAGTGTGCATTGTGCTTGGTACAACCCCCTACCGTAAGGGTTACCCAAACGGAAATCCCTATTTTAACTATCGCATCGAGGCCGCAGCAAAGCTCTATAAAGAGAAAAAAACAAGAAAGATAATCGTTAGCGGCGACAGCAGTAAAAACTACGACGAGACAAGCAAAATGCTCAGTGCTCTTGTCAAGCGCGGCGTCCCCCGAAGCGCCATACGACGCGACACAAAAGGCACAAGCACTCTGCACAGCATACAACGCGCCTGCGAGCACTACAAACTCGACAGTTGCATCATCGTCTCACAAAAATTCCATAACGAGCGTGCCCTGTTCATCGCCAATCACTACAAACTCGACGCAATAGGCTACAACGCCCGCGACCTTAATGTAAAAAAAGGCTACCGCGTCTATTTTCGTGAAAAACTCGCACGCGTAAAGGTTATTATCGACATTCTGAGCAAATAACAAAAAGTGTACAAAAATAATCCAATCGAGACTTTTTTTTCTCGCACACAATTTGTAAATTTGCGATAAACCGCAAAAAACAAATGCAGAGTCAACCAGCAAGTGCAACATTACGAAATAAATTTGTAAAAGCAC
>CAYYEL010000144.1:0-3238 GCA_964470845.1 uncultured Bacteroidaceae bacterium
TGTTTTATGTAAAGCATAACGCAGAAAATTGGTGCAATCTTGAAGTCGCCAAATCGTTACCAACAACTTTCTACCATAGCATTCGCTATTTGTGTATCAATCAGATACGGAATAATTGATTATCCATTGCAAAGATAGCAAAAACGAGCGAGAAATTCCAAGCTTGTCCCGAATATTTTTCAAAGCGAGTGCATATTATCTTCGGGATTTACAGTAAAAAAGAATATTGTAAGCAATAGATTATAATAAATTTACCTTTTTTCTGAAAATTATAATAAGACCCTCTGTCTTAAATCTAATGTGATATAAACTATTTTTTATCTAAACGGCTATAAGAATGAGTTTTTTGAGTAAATTTGCAATAATGAAAATTATCGATTTATAAAATGGCAAAAGCAAAACCTTTTATCAAATGGGTTGGTGGAAAAGGGCAACTCAATGGACTTTTTTAGGGATATGCTATACCTGTCATTTTGCAATGTTATAAATAGTTATGGATTTACATTTCAATTTAACATTAGCACGCAAATATAAAAGCTCATCCCAGATTGCTAGGGTTTTAACCGAAGACTGGTTTGAATCTAATATGTATTGTCCGGTATGTGGGGCTAATTCTATAAAAAAAGCGGAAACTAACGCTCCGGTAAAAGATTATTTTTGTGAACACTGTAATTCACAGTATGAGTTAAAAAGTAAAAGAGATAATACAGATAAGTATGTAACTAAAGTAAATGACGGCGCCTATCTAACTATGATTGACCGTATAACTTCACTTGACAATCCTAATTTCTTTTTTATGCACTATGATTGTAATCAAGTAAATAATTTGATAGTTGTGCCAAAATGTTTTTTTATTCCTGAAATAATAGAAAAGCGTAAACCTTTATCTAATAATGCAAGAAGGCTTGGTTGGGAAGGTTGTAACATCTTATTAGGCAAGATACCGGCTTTTGCGAAAATTCCCATTATTAAAAATAAAGTCATATTAGATCCTAAAACAGTTTGTATGGAGTATAATAGAATATACTCACTGCAAACAAATAGTATTGAGAGACAATGTTGGCTGTTTGATGTTTTAAGATGTATAGAACAACTTGATACAATTTTTACATTGAAACAGATGTATTACTTTGTTGAAGAACTCAAAATCAAACATCCTACGAATAATAATATTGAGGCAAAAATACGTCAACAATTACAATTTTTAAGGGATAAAGGGTTTATCGAATTTTTATCACGTGGTAGTTATAGAAAGATTAACTTATAATGCGAATCAGCGGTTGGCAACAGATTCTGAGTTTTGCGTGATTTTGATTATTTATCGTATGGTAAATAAATGATTTGACTTATCCTTTTTTTGTTAAAAGTGAAACTATTGTTAAAATTGTGTCCCTACTGTTAAATTGAGCCAAAAAAAGAGCCTAATTGTTACAATTATCAATTGTGGAGTATATATTTGCACAGGACTTAATTCTGTTGCAACAATTTGCTGTTAAAGATTAAGTTTGTTAAAATTGAATGATAGATTAACAAAAAGACGTATTTAAGTTATGAAAAATGTTGTTAGAAAATTGTTTTTTGCCTCTGCGGTAGTTGCTTTAAGTGTTGTTGTGGCGGGAATAACGGCAAACAGTGTAATTGACAGCAGGGGACAAGAAGGGGCTGCTCAGTCCGAAACTCGCGGTGGCTTTATGACACGTTTGGCCTCGTTTGACGGCGGTGATGGCTTGTCGCGTATCGATCTTACCGATGCTGCCGAGAAGTCGGTGCACGCCGTAGTACATATAAAATCGACACAGAATAGTAAGACACGCACGGTGCGTCGTGCTCCCGATATTTACGATTTCTTTTTTGGTGATGGAACACCGCGTGAGCAGACCATTAGGACGCAACCGCGTGTGGGCTTTGGTTCGGGCGTGATTTTGTCGAAAGATGGATATATTGTTACTAACAATCACGTTATTGCCGACGCTGATGAAATTACCGTAACACTGAATGATAATCGCACCCTTAATGCACGCCTTATCGGTACGGATGAAAAGACCGATCTTGCGCTTATAAAGGTAGAGAGTGATGGCGACCTTGAGTTCCTGCCTGTTGGAAACAGCGATAATCTGAAGGTGGGCGAGTGGGTTATTGCCGTAGGTAATCCGTTTAATCTTACATCGACGGTTACGGCGGGAATAGTCAGTGCCAAGGCACGCTCATTGGGTGTGTATAATGGTGGCATCGAATCGTTTATACAAACAGATGCGGCTATCAATCAGGGCAACAGTGGTGGTGCGCTTGTAAATGCACGTGGCGAACTTGTTGGAGTAAATGCCGTCCTTTCTTCGCCTACAGGTTCGTATGCCGGTTACGGATTTGCGATTCCTACTTCTATTATGACTAAAGTTGTTGCCGATTTAAAGGAGTTTGGTACGGTGCAACGAGCTGTGCTTGGTGTTATTGGCGGTACGGTTACCTCGGAGCTTAATGAAGAGAAAGATTTAGGTTCGGTAGATGGTGTTTATGTCAGCGAGCTTGTTCCCGACGGTGCTGCGGCTGCTTCAGGAATAGAGGCGGGGGATGTTGTGATTGGGCTCGATGGTAAGCGTGTTAAAACAATGGCCGAAATGCAAGAGGAGCTTGCGAAACATCTGCCCGGTGATAAGGTGAAAGTGAAAGTTTTGCGTAATAAGAAGGAGCACGAGTTTACAGTTGAATTGAAAAATTCTCAAGGGAACACCGACGTTGTAAGGAGTGTCGATCTTGATGTTCTTGGTGCGCAATTTAAAGAGTTGAACGATAAGGAGCGTTATAAATATAATGTATCAGGCGGGCTTATGGTTACTGAGGTTGGTCGTGGACTTTTTGCTGATGCCGGAATTGGAAAAGGCTTTGTAATTCTAAAGATTAACGGTGAATATGTGAAAAGTATTGAGGCTCTTCAGAAGGTGCTTAAAGAGGCTAATTCGTCGAGTGAACGTGTGTTGTTTATCTCGGGAGTAACAGCCTCGGGACGCAAGGCTTATTTCTCGATTGATTTATCGGAACAATAAATTATAAACAGTTTGATGCTTTTGGGGTTGCGCAGCTCATCCCTATGCGCCTTGTGCGAAATGATAAAGTATTCGGATTTTTACAAAAAAAAACACGGTTCTCGGAGCAAAAAAGGTGAATTTCTGCGTTAGTCACTGACCAATAACGCATTAAACAGAAAACCTCGGAAATAGTAACAATGGCAATTTGGCAAAGA
>CAYYEL010000145.1:0-2896 GCA_964470845.1 uncultured Bacteroidaceae bacterium
AGAGCACGAAACCCAGCGCAAAGAATCCCCATGGAGGTATTGTAAAACAAGAGGCCGCTATTCACATTTCCAACCTTAACCTCATCGACCCCAAGAGTGGCAAGCCCACACGCATTGGTCGCAAGGTTAACGAGGAGGGTGTAAAGGTACGTTATGCTAAAAAATCAGGAGAGGAGATTAAATAATGAGTAATACAGCCAGCCTTAAGAAAGAATATGCCGAGCGTATTGCTCCGGCTTTGATGAAACAGTTCAATTACTCTTCACCTATGCAGGTGCCCGTACTCAAGAAGATTGTTATCAACGAGGGTCTTGGTGCTGCTACACAGGACAAGAAGATTATTGACGTAGCTATCAACGAGATTACCGCCATCACAGGTCAGAAAGCTGTTGCGACGGTATCACGTAAGGATATATCGAATTTCAAACTACGTAAGAAGATGCCTATCGGTGTTATGGTAACACTGCGTCGCGAGCGTATGTACGAGTTCTTGGAGCGCCTTATCCGCGTTGCCCTTCCTCGTATCCGCGACTTCAAGGGTATTGAGAGCAAGTTCGACGGTAACGGTAACTACTCACTTGGTATCAAGGAGCAGATTATCTTCCCCGAGATTAACATCGACAACATTATGCGTCTCACCGGTATGAACATTACATTTGTTACTACCGCTAAGACCGATGAAGAGGGTTACGCACTGCTCAAGGAGTTTGGTTTACCTTTCAAGAACGCTAAAAATTCGTAATATATGGCTAAAGAATCAATGAAGGCACGCGAGGTTAAGCGTGCAAAGTTGACAAAGAAGTACGCGGCAAAGCGTGAGGCTCTGAAGAAGATCATCAATACAGGTTCTCCCGAAGAGGCTTATGAGGCAGCTCGCAAGCTTCAGTCACTGCCTTTGAACTCTAACCCCATCCGTATGCACAACCGTTGCAAGCTCACCGGTCGTCCCAAGGGCTATATTCGCCTCTTCGGCATCTCTCGTATTCAGTTCCGCGAGATGGCATCACAGGGTCTTATCCCCGGCGTTAGAAAAGCAAGTTGGTAAATTTTCTGAGTGTTTAATATAAATATTGTCAGGGAAGTCCTGATCAATTTAAATTTAATTTTTATGACAGATCCTATTGCAGATTATTTGACGAGGTTGAGAAATGCCATTCAAGCTAAGCACAGAGTGGTTGAAGTTCCTGCCTCTAACCTCAAAAAGGAGATCACAAAGATTCTTTTTGAGAAGGGTTACATCTTGAACTACAAGTTCGTTGAGGATGGCCCTCAGGGTACAATTAAGATTGCCCTGAAGTACGACGCAGTAAACAAGGTTAACGCTATCAAGAATTTGGTTCGCGTTTCTACTCCCGGTTTACGTCGTTATACGGGATACAAGGATATGCCCAGAGTGATAAATGGATTGGGTATCGCTATTTTGTCGACATCCAAAGGTGTAATGACAGACAAAGAGGCTGCTGCCGAGAGAATTGGTGGTGAGGTACTCTGCTACGTCTACTAATGAGGAGGAATTGAGCAATGTCTAGAATTGGTAAATTACCTATCAGTATCCCCGAGAAGGTTACTATCACAGTAAGTGATGACAACACAGTAACTGTAAAAGGCCCCAAGGGTGAGCTTTCACAGAAAGTAGATCCTTCTATCGTTCTTAACATCGAGAACGGTCAGGTTGTGCTCGACTATGCAGGTGGCAAGACTATTGCCGAGGCTACAAAGCAGGAGCATGCTTATCACGGTCTTTACAGAGCACTCGTTAATAATATGGTAACCGGTGTTTCAACCGGTTTCAAGAAAGAGCTTGAGCTCGTAGGTGTAGGTTATCGTGTAAACGAGAAACCCGGAAATACACTTGAGTTGATTCTTGGTTTTACACACTCTATCTATATGCAGCTTCCCGCCGAGGTTAAGTTCGAGACAAAGTCTGAGAGAAATAAGAATCCTCTTATCATCTTAGAGTCTTGCGACAAGCAACTTTTGGGTATGGTTTGTGCTAAGCTTCGTTCATTCCGTAAGCCTGAGCCTTACAAGGGTAAGGGTGTTAAGTTTGTTGGTGAGGTTATTCGCCGCAAGTCTGGTAAATCGGCAGGTGCAAAATAATTAGTAAAATTGTAAGCATATGACAACAAAGATAGAAAGACGTACTAAGATTAAATATAGAGTGCGCAACAGGATTTTTGGTGTTGCCGAGCGTCCCCGTATGAGCGTGTTCCGCAGCAACAAGCAGATCTATGTTCAGATTATAAATGACCAGACCGGTCGCACATTGGCTGCGGCATCTTCTCTTGGTCTTGAGGCTATGCCCAAGAAAGAGCAGGCTGCCAAAGTTGGCGAGATGATCGCAAAGAAGGCTCAGGAGGCAGGTATTACAACCGTTGTCTTCGACCGTAACGGTTATCTGTACCACGGTAGAGTGAAGGAAGTAGCTGATGCTGCACGTAATGGAGGTCTTAAATTCTAATGAATATGGCAGTAAATAATAGAGTAAAAGTCGCAAACGACGTAGAATTGAAAGACAGATTGGTTGCAATCAATCGTGTAACTAAGGTTACTAAGGGTGGTCGTACATTCAGTTTCTCGGCAATCGTTGTTGTTGGTAACGAGAATGGTATCATCGGTTATGGCCTTGGTAAGGCAAGCGAGGTTACTGCCGCTATCTCTAAGGGTATAGAGGCTGCTAAGAAGAACCTTGTACGTGTGCCTGTTCTTAAAGGTACAGTACCCCACGAGCAGTCGGCTCGTTTCGGTGGTGCCGAGGTATTCATCAAGCCCGCTTCACACGGTACCGGAGTGGTTGCCGGTGGTGCGATGCGTGCCGTGCTCGAGAGCGTAGGTATCACTGACGTTCTTGCTAAGTCTAAGGGTTCATCTAACCCCCACAACTTGGTAAAGGCTA
>CAYYEL010000146.1:0-2406 GCA_964470845.1 uncultured Bacteroidaceae bacterium
CTCAAAGTCGTGAGCAAGGAGGGAATTTTGTTGCACTTCTATCTTGACAGTATGGGGTATCTGTGTCTTAAATTTTATGCTTATGAGGATTCGGTAAATAATATCTTGCGTGCTGATGATATTCAGTGGTGCGATGATGTTCTTATATATGGTGGTTTCCTTAACTCGGAGAAAGAGAAATTGGAAGTGCTTTTAGAAGATTTATCAGGATATATCACATCTTGTAGCTCGATAGCGATGTTTGATGAGTTGTGCGCCGACATTGAGAACCGTATATCTACTTTCTGGGATTCACGTATTAACATACAAGATTTCCCTATAATAGCTACTGCATCAGGTGATGGCTTGCCGGGTATTGAAACCGATGGACGGTATGTGTGGAACTCCATTGTTTATACACCTGACAAACCGTTGGATGGCTTCCGTATAACTTTCCTTAAATCTAATGTTGCGGATGTGTATAATGGGTATCCTATATTTGCTTTGAGTGAACTTGTTGTTAAAGATTTCAATGGAAATGTAGTGAGCATTGCTGCTGATGCTTTAAGTACAAACTCTCAGGAATCTACCGAAGGCGACTTGGCAAATATTTGTGATGGCGATAACTCTACATACTACCATTCGACTTGGTATTCGGGAACAGTGCCATACAGCGAGGTTTATATCGATGTTAAATTGCCCGATGAACTTAACGCTTTCTCTGTAGGTTTTGTTTCAAAGGATTTGGAATGTGTACCTGTTGAGTTGGCTCTCACTGCATACGGTGAGCGATATTCTTCTGCATTGCACACTGATAATAAGTGGAATGCCGTGCAAGGTGAGCAAGTTAAAAGTATTAACGATATTGGCAAGGGTGGTTATTATATAATACGTTCTAAGGCCGATGATGCTTGTTGGATGTCGGGAGTCGAGGCTTACCACGAAACTATAGTACATGGTGAATGTGCATTTAAAATACAAAAGGATGATGAGGGAAGATTGAATATCCTGAGTCTTGGAAATGCAAAATATTGGTCTTCTGTATTATCCGATGGTGAGGTTGAAAGTAATGTCTTCCGTCAATATGCATCACAATTAGTAGCAGAGGATATTGCAGGTGATGGTACATTTGTATTATATGAGAATACAGGTAATGATGATTTGCCCTACCGTGTATATTACGATGGTAAAAACCGTGTCAGAAGCGTTGAAGTATCCGAACTGTCTCAGCGTCCGGCTGATGGATATGGTGAGTGGCTTATATATCGTGTTTCGTTAGATAACGCCGAATTCTTGATGATGTCGAATATGATCCCGGCAATTCACGAGGCGGAAGTTAGTGAAGCTGCCTCACCCGGTTATTTTGCAGATCTTGGTTCATTGCCCGATTTGTTAAAGGATGCTCAAGAGTGCATAGATAATAAAGATTATAGTAGAGCCCCTGAATTGCAGGCTTCTTTGGAGATGGCTTTTGCTGCAGTTGACGATAACAATCGTCTTAAACTTGTCGAGGGTGCCGACTATGATATTGAATCGGCTCATTCACTTTTCTATGAAGAGCAAGGTTCAACCAAGCACCTATATGCGTATGGTGGTTATCTGTATTGGTATCCTTGGTATGGTGAGTATGCCGAACATTACTTTAATTTTACCGCAGCCGATGGTGTGGATGAATATGTAGAGCAGGGGCTTATTACTGAGGAGCAGGCCGAGAATGCCTACTATATAGGAAGTAAAGGCTATGAAAACGAATATCTTTATTGTGTCTCAGCAGGATATTATTTGCAAGTAAGTGTAACTCCGTCTATATGGATTTTGGAAAGGATTCCTGCAACGGCCAAGTATCGAATACTGTATGCCGATAATATGGGTTACGGACTTAGTGCTTATGGTGGAGAAAGTGGAAATGAAATCTACTCGTGGATATATTGTCAATCGGTTTCGATCTATCCTGACATAACAACATGGTATCTTCGTGGCTCGGTGAGTACGTCGATAAATGAAAATGTAGGTGTTGGTAGTGATGCTGTTTCTGTTGAGTATTATACTATAAATGGTGTTAAAGTTGATGCACCGGTACAAGGAATAACTATAAAAAGGACTATAACCAATGATGGTACTGTTAAATCTACCAAGATTTTTAAAAGGTAAGAAATAACCGATGAATATGAGAGAAGAGGCTGACAAAAAAGTCTATACAACTGAAAAGTCAGCCTCTTTTGTATATTCTTACTGTTCGATAAGTTAAACGCACACAATTGATAAAGCTTGTATTGCTATTTTTTTGCAACAGAAAGAGCTTTATCGGACATCAATATTTTAGGATAACAAGAAGCGAGCGACTAAAATGTCTTTTAGTCGCTCGCTTCTTGTTAAGGGAGGTTCTATAATTTCAATTTTTCATTAGCGAGTAGTCAGAACCTCATT
>CAYYEL010000147.1:0-2391 GCA_964470845.1 uncultured Bacteroidaceae bacterium
CCTTGTATTCCGTATGTTGCACGCAGATTAGCTTGGTCGAGCCAAGGAATATAATCCTCGACAAATTGCTCTTGGGCTATCTTCCACGATGCACCGAACGACCACGTGGGGTCGAATTGTTTGTTAGTATCTTGTCCGAAACGGTTCGAGGCATCGGAACGCACGTTGACGTTGACAACGTATCTGTTCTTGTGTGAATAGGCCACAGTCGCAAAGAATGACATATAGTTAGTCAGCGTCGAGGTCTTGCTCCATCCTCCGTTGTACAATTGTGTCAGCGGGCCGAATCCAACATTTACATCTGTTCCTATGGGCTTAAAGTCCTCGGGCAGGGTGGGCGAAACAATAATCTCGCCGCGCTCGGGGACGTAACCATAGGCGATGGTTCCGTCGCTCTCGCCCCTGCTCGAACGTATTTCCATTCCCAACATTGCATTCAGACGATGATGCTCGTTGAATTCTTTGCTGAACGAGAGACGGTGCGAGGTACTGTACGAGAGTGTCTGCGAGTTTGACTGGTTCAGCACTCCTCCAAAAGGCAGGAGGGCTGCATTGTATTTGTCGCTCCCGGCCTGTTCGCTGCCATAAGGGTAGCCGCGATAGAGCTGCTCGACCTGCGAGGTGCGTTCGCCTGCGAAACTCTCGCTTTTATTTGTGCTAAGAGATATATTGGCCGTTGCATTATATGTCAGCCAGCTCAGTATTTTGTAAGATACGTTGGCCGAGGCGTTGAACATTGTTCCGCGATTCTTTGAGTAGCTATTCTCCATTTCGTTGAAAATGTTGTAGCTGTATTGGTTGTTGTCGCCAAGCAGAGCGTTGTATTGGTAGCGGTAGTATTTCGAGTAGAATGCACGGCTGCCGTCGAGCTCGTAAGCGGGAATTGCGCGGCTGGTGTTCATTGCATAGCTGTATGGGTTGACACCTGCACCGTATCCGTCCGAGTTGCGCACGCTTCCGTTCAATTGCACGTTTATGGTCAGACGTTCGTTTACATTGCTGTTAATGCTCAAGCGGGTAGTTATCTGGTCATTCTCGTTACCAATCTCGTAACCCTTGTTGTCCGAGTAACCGACCGAGGCATTGTAGGTGTATTTATCTGTTCCACCCGAGATACTCAGATTATGATTCTGGCTCACCGAATTTCGGGTAAGAAGGTCGAACCAATCGGTATTTACCGTTTCGAGGCGTTGCAGATAACTCGAAAATTGCTCCTCGCTTATCATTCGCTTGTTGAACATAGCCATAAGTCCCTCATAGGTGTAAACCTGTGGCAGAGGAACGCTCTGATAGCGCACACCTGCCTCGTAGGCCTCTTTGCTGAATTGTATGCGCTCGTAGGAATTCATAAAGTCGTAAATCTCGTACGATGGTTGCTCGCGCACCGACAGATTGGCCGAGTAGTTTACGCTTATGCGTCCCGGCGTTCCCTTTTTTGTGGTTATTACAATTACTCCGTTCGATGCTTTTGAACCGTAGATAGCTGTTGCCGAGGCGTCTTTCAGTACTGTTATATTGTCAATATCCTGCGGATTGAGCCACGAAATTTGGTTGCCTATCAACTCGCGCATATCCGAGGTAATTGACGAGCTCATATCAATGCTGATAGGATCTTCCTGTATTACACCATCGACCACCCACAGAGGGTCGCTGTTACCCAATATTGTGGAGGTTCCGCGGATGGTTATCTTGGGCGATGCTCCCACGCGGGCGGTGGTGTTTATAACGCTCATTCCTGCTATTTTTCCTTGTAGCATTTGGTCGATATTCTGATAAGCGGGCATCATAATATCATCGGCCTTTACAGTGGTAAATGCACCGACCATATCTTTACGTGGCAGTTTGTTGTAACCGTCCTCGACAATTGTAACCTCGCTCAGCATAGCCTCGTCGCTGTTAAGTTGCACCTTCAGATGCTCTTTTGTGGTGTCTGTCGTCAGCTTTATTCGGCGTGTTTTTGTCCCCACAAAACTTACGACAAGCTCACTCTCGCCACCACCTATGTTGACCTCTATCCTGAAGTCGCCGTTTATGTTGGTGCTTGTTCCGCGCACCATTTTTTTACCGTTCATAATTGCGACGCTTGCACCCGGCAGAGGCTGCCCAAACTCGTCAGTTACGGTTCCCGAAATTGCAGTACTGTTCTGTGCATACATTGCAGTTGCACACAACAGACACAATATCAAAGATAAAATATTAAGTGTCTTTTGTTTAGCACTCATAGCTTGTTTGCTTTATTTTGTTATCTATTTGTTTAGTCTGCTAAAATAGTGTAAAAAAACATTATTTGCTAATATTTGAAAGAAAAACTTGACGGCTGTTTAAAATTCTGATTTACTGCAGAGTCAACCAGCAAGTGCAACATTACGAAATAAATTTGTAAAAGCACTC
>CAYYEL010000148.1:0-2336 GCA_964470845.1 uncultured Bacteroidaceae bacterium
GTGTAAAATATTGAAGTAAACTTCATATTTTCCGCTCGTTTGTGCGTATCTTTGCAACGAAATTATATATTTATATTATGAAAAGTGTAAAATTCTTTCTTATTGTACTGTTGAGCCCGTTGCTGCTTTCTTGCTCGCAACAGAAAGGCGAGACCGAGGTGGTCATTGAGACAACAATGGGCACAATAGAATTGAAATTGTATAATGAAACTCCTAAGCATCGCGATAATTTTATATCGTTGGCCGGGGAGCAATATTTCGATTCATTGCTCTTTCATCGTGTAATTCCTAATTTTATGATACAGGGTGGCGACCCCGACTCGAAATATGCGCCTGCGGGTGTACGTCTGGGCGAGGGTGGCCCCGATTATCGTCTGAATGCCGAGATTCGTCCCGGACTTATACACAAGCGCGGAACGCTTGCCGCTGCTCGTGAGGGCGACGATGTTAATCCGGCTAAAATGTCTGCACCCAGCCAATTCTATATAGTATGGGGCAAGGTTTATGATAAACAAGAACTTGCATCGTTGGTGAGAATGATAGAGGAACGCACCGGACGAAAAATGAATCTAACATCGGAGCAGGCTACCGCCTATACAACAGTGGGTGGTGTGCCTTTCCTCGATGGCGAATATACTGTATTTGGAGAGGTAACAAAGGGGCTCGATGTGGTTGAGAGAATTCAAAATGTAGAGCGCGACCAATTCGACCGTCCTCTCACCGATGTGCGTATTCTGAAGGTAACAATAAAAGAGAATTAAAATGTTGAACGTAGGCGATAAAGCACCCGATTTTCTGGGGGTAGATGAGGAGGGGCACGAGTGGCGTCTCGCTGATTATGCAGGAAAAAGGGTGGTGATATACTTCTATCCCAAAGATAGTACCCCGGGATGTACCGCCGAGGCTTGTTCGATACGCGATGCGCAGGACGAGTTTGCGACAACAGATTATGTCGTAATAGGTGTAAGCGCCGACAGTGAGGCTTCGCACAAACGATTCAAGGATAAGTACTCGCTTAATTTCCCGCTAATAGCCGACACAGATAAAAGGCTTATCGAGGCCTTTGGTGTGTGGGGCGAGAAGAAAATGGCAGGCCGTACATATATGGGCATACTGCGCACTACATTTATTATTGCGCCCGATGGCACAATTGAGCGTGTGATAAAAAAGGTTGATACAAAGAATGCTGCTCGTCAGATTCTTGACAATAAATAATTTATAAACATTTTAACGACAAACTACAATTATGTTGGACATTTTTTCGGTAATTGCTACCGCTGTTGCAGCGAGTGATTCTATTGCAACCGCTTCACAAGGTGTTGAGAGTGTTGCATCGGCGCTGGCCGGCCTCACCGGTGAGGAACTTATTCAGATGCTTGTTACTTTCTGCATCTCTTTTGGTGTTAAAATCATTAAAGTACTGCTTGTTTGGACAATCGGCCGTTGGGTAACCAAGCGTCTTATCTCTTTGGTCAAGATGCTTATGGAGAAGAGAAAGACAAATGTTACCGTGCAGTCGTTCTTGACAAGCCTCATCGACGTTGTACTTTTGATAGTACTTATTGTGATGATTATAAGTATCTTTGGTGTTGATACATCGTCGTTTATTGCACTGTTTGCATCGGCCGGTGTTGCAATAGGTATGGCGTTGAGCGGAACATTGCAGAACTTTGCAGGAGGTGTGATGATACTTTTGTTCCGTCCCTACAAGGTGGGCGATTATATCGAGGCTCAAGGACAGGCGGGAACTGTAAAAGAGATTCAGATTTTCAATACAGTGCTTAAAACACCCGATAATAAGATTATCCTTGTACCCAATGGCCCTATGTCAACGGGTATTGTGAACAACTATTCGCGCGAGGAACTTCGCCGTGTCGATTTTTCGTTCTCAATCTCTTATGGCGACGATTATGAGAAGGCTAAGGCTTTGATTGAAGAGCTTATTGCAGCCGACAAACGTATTCTTAAAACTCCCGAACATTTTGTTGCTCTTGGCAGCTTAGGTACAAGCTCGGTGAATATTGTAGTGCGTGTATGGACTACTCAGGCCGATTATTGGGATGTATATTTTGATATGAATAAGAATATCTACGAGACACTCCCCAAACGTGGACTGAGATTCCCTTATCAGACATTTACAGTAAATGTAAAACAGTAATTTTTTTTTATAAGGGCTGCACTTTTTCGAGTGCAGCCCTGTTCTTCTTTATTTGTGGCATAGCATTTGTTTAGAAACTGCTTAAGAAGTTTCTAAAAATATTCTTCAAAAAATAAATGGTTTCCACTACTGTCCACTAAAAATTGTGGACGATTAAAAATTAAATAAACTTGGTTCA
>CAYYEL010000149.1:0-2267 GCA_964470845.1 uncultured Bacteroidaceae bacterium
ACTTTACGGAGATTATCCGAGATATTCCCGAAGTAACGGAATGTTACAACATATCTGGTAGCTTCGACTATCTGCTGAAAATACACGCTCCCAATATGAAGTATTATCAGGAGTTTGTGCTCAATGTATTGGGAACAATAGAAAATCTTGGTTCATTAGAAAGCACGTTTGTGATGGACGAAATCAAGCACGATTACGGTATTCATATCTAATAAATTATAATTATGCACTCCTTTCAAGAGACGCTTCACTCTGAAGTGGATCGGCAGCAGTGTGCTCCGAAAGCAAGCTGTATCTCAAAAAAACAGAATTTTACAAAATCTCTCTCTGTCAATTATTTTCCCTCAAATTTCTCAATTCAACGAATTATATGTAACTTTGTTTCTTGAAAATAATGAAATATAGAGGCTATGGAGCAAAAAGATAAAGACAAGGTATATATTTTGGCCATCGAGTCGTCGTGCGACGACACTTCTGCCGCGGTGATGCGCGGCGATACGGTACTCTCAAATGTTACCGCAAGTCAGGCGGTACACGAGCAGTATGGTGGTGTGGTGCCCGAGCTTGCCTCGCGTGCGCACGAACTTAACATAGTGCCTGTGGTTGATGCTGCACTCAAGCGTGCGGGCGTTACCAAGGAACAACTCTCGGCAATTGCTTTTACACGTGGCCCGGGGCTTATGGGCTCGCTGCTTGTGGGTGTCTCTTTTGCCAAGGGGCTTGCTGCGTCGTTGGGTATCCCAATGGTCGAGGTTAATCATTTGCAGGGACATATAATGGCTCATTTTATTAAGGAGGAGGGCGAGGAGCATCTTGCTCCCGAGTATCCTTTTTTGTGTCTGATGGTCTCGGGCGGAAACTCGCAGATAGTAAAGGTCGATAGTTATCGACAGATGGAGATTGTGGGACAGACTATCGACGATGCTGCCGGCGAGGCGATGGATAAATGTGCCAAGGTAATGGGGCTGGGTTATCCCGGAGGCCCGATAATCGACCGCCTTGCACGCGAGGGTAATCCCAAGGCCTACTCTTTCAGTAAGCCTCATATTTCGGGGCTCGATTATAGCTTCAGCGGTCTAAAGACTTCTTTTCTTTACACTCTGCGCAAGCTCGTTGCCGACGACCCCGATTATGTCTCGAAGCATATAAATGACCTTGCGGCCTCGTTCGAGGCTACCGTGGTCGAGATTTTGATGGATAAACTCTACAAGGCTACCAAGCAGTTGAAAATAAAACGTGTGGCGCTCTCGGGTGGTGTGTCGGCAAATACAGCGTTGCGTCAGGCATTCCACGACTATGCCAAACGCTACGGCTGGCAGATTTTTATTCCAAAATTCGGTTTTACAACCGACAATGCGGCGATGATTGGTATCGTGGGCTATCACAAATATATGGACGAGGATTTTTGTGCAATGGATGCTCCGGCTTTCTCGCGAACCTTAATATAAAATAAACTGTACGGCTCGTTTTCTGAAACTGTTTGAATATGGTGGATAATATTATTAAGGATATAGCCTTGCAGGTGAACGAACAACTGCGTTGTCGCTCATTAACCCTTGCCACGGCCGAGAGTTGTACGGGAGGGGCGATAGCATCGGCAATTACCTCGATAGCGGGCAGCTCGGATGTTTTTAAGGGCTCGGTAGTAGCCTATTCCAACGACGTAAAGCACAGGGTGCTTGGCGTGGAGCAACGGATTCTCGATAATGAGGGGGCGGTGAGTGCTGCCACAGTCGAGGCGATGGCACGTGGTGTGCAACGTCTCATCGGGAGCGATTGCGCCATTGCGACGTCGGGAATTGCAGGGCCGGGCGGCGCTGTTCCCGGAAAACCCGTCGGGACAGTGTGGGTGGCTGTAATTGTTGGCGATAAGCACATTATTCGCCTGTTTTCTTTAGAAGACAAAGGGCGCGAAAGTAATATTTGCACAACTGTAAAAAATGTCTTATCTTTGTTGCTGAAAGAGATTTAACAGCTTATTAAAGAAAATAAATGCCAATTTGTTTGCAGGATATAGACAAAATTTATATCTTTGCACGCTGTTTTAGGTAAGCACGTAAGAATAAAAAACAAAAAATATATAGAGATGTCTAAAATTTGTCAAATCACCGGTAAGAAAGCCATGGTGGGTAACAATGTTTCACACTCAAAGAGAAGAACAAAGCGTCTTTTTAATGTGAACTTGTTTACCAAGAAATTCTTCTATGTAGAAGAGAATTGTTGGATTCAGTTGCGCGTGAGTGCAGCGGGGTTGAAAATCATTAACC
>CAYYEL010000150.1:0-2266 GCA_964470845.1 uncultured Bacteroidaceae bacterium
TGCCTATTAGAATGAGTGAAACTGATGATATAATATCTTTATTTGAATGTGCGCTTATAAAGTTATTCTCCATAATCTTATTTAGTCTTTCTGTTTAATGTGTTAATAAATTTTACTGTGTTACAGCAGTGATATACAACCATTGGTGATGCCAATGCTGTTTACTTTTGAGTAATATCAAAAGTTGACGTGTTTTTCGGCTTGTTGCAGAAAAAAGCGTCGTAATGAATTTAAGAAGTTGTTTAAATTTCTACGAAAAATAATAAAATATCTTATTTTTTCTTCCGAGAAGATAAGCTGCACTCGCCTAAAAACCTGCAAGTAAACTTGCGTTTTGCTCGTTGGCATTATCGTTATCTCTATAAAAAACTTAACGATATAAATTTAAACAGTTTCTTATTTAAACAAAAAGGCTAAATAATTAACTTCCCGAGAATCGGAAGACGGTCGGATGGCTCGGAAAGAGAGACGGAACTGAGATTTAAAATATTATATGCCTGATACCTGCTGTAAATATTTTTGCAGGCTTTGATGGGCGTAAGACTGTATTTAAAGTATGTATCCACCCTACGCTGCCCATTTTGTCGGTGTAGAACATTGAACAATGTTGCCGGGCGTGAGAATGTTATTATTGTTTCGGAAAAAGGTAGAAGATTTGCATCGGCAACAAATTCTTGGGAAGTAGTGTACTCTGTTGCGAGTACATCGGCACAACCTTTGTCATTGGTAGATGCTTTGTCGGCTGCCCAACCTTGCACGAATGCAAATAAGCAGACAATGGGGATTATGTATTTCTGTAACTCCTTTATCATCTTAAATAACGATAATGCAAACGAACCAATCGTAACTTGTTTTAATTATTTACAGCTACGATGCAAAATGAATGTTGTTTGCAACGCGACTGAACATTTTGCCTTGCATAAAAGTGCAACTTGCAGATTCGGTCTGTTTCGTATTATCATTGACAAAGATAGCACAATTATTCCGATTACGAAATAATGTTTAAAAAAATATATAAAATTTGCATATTTAAAGACTTTTTAAACTTTTGTTAAAATCGGTTTGTTCGCGGTAAATGCTTGTTTTTTATGCTTTTGCTTTACCTGTTTCTCTTCTTTTGCAGTTGTATAACTCTTTGTGCATCCTCGAATGGAGAATCTAATGGCCCCGAGGTGCTAAAATAGGGTTGAATGTAACCGCAAATGTAAACAGGTTACACGTACATTATCCTAATTAGATAAATAATATTTACAATACGTAAAAAGTTATAATTAACAGCTTTTCCGGTAAGTAAAAAAGTGTTGAAAATATTTGCAACATAGTAAAATTAAGAGTAAATTTGCGATATAAAGTATTATAGCATATAATAATCGCGTGTTCTTAGAGAGATTCTTATTGTGTATAATAATGTGAGAATTGCGCGTGTAATTACTTGACAATCAACGCATTGCGTAGTTGTTGATGTCCCCCGATTATATATCATGATGTTCACCACTCGCTTAGAGTGTCGCGTTGTTACGCACTTATGTCTGCCACAAAAATAAGCAACATAATGTTAATTATTTGATGACAACAGTACTCATAGATATTTAAGGTTGCTTTTAACACTCGATATATTTCAAAGAGATTAGTCGGTTTATAATACTAAGCCTTTAGTTCAGATACATAATAGCAGAACACCAAACAGATAAAATTATGGAAGATATAAACAATCTTAATGCCGAAGATTTGGAAAAACTGTATGACGAAGATTACAGCCAATGCGGTGGCCTTGGTTCGGAGTTACTATCCGAGGCAGCCTCGTTGTTATTGGAAGACCCTGATAAATTAGCTGAATTATTGTCGCCCGAGGATATTGAAGAGATAGAGGAATTGCGTAAGCAAATTGATGCGTATATAGATATTGAAGAGCTGAATGTCGCTACACAATCTTTGAAGGCGGCCGACAAAGGCAAATAGCTCTTTTCTTTCTAATTTCATAATAGATGTGGTTTCCGGTTTCCATACGATTGAGAAACTATGTTTTAATCTTAATAGACAAATAAACATTTAAATAATATAATTATGAAAATTGCAGTAGCAGGAACAGGTTATGTGGGCCTTAGCATTGCCACATTGTTGGCACAACACAATCAGGTGGTAGCAGTAGATATTATCCCCGAAAAAGTGGAGATGCTGAACAGACGAGTTTCGCCTATTCAGGATGAATATATTGAAAAGTATCTTGCCGAGAAAGAGCTTGACCTGACAGCCACACTCGATGGTG
>CAYYEL010000151.1:0-2136 GCA_964470845.1 uncultured Bacteroidaceae bacterium
AAAGAAATTTTATAGTAGCATTAAGTTTAACTATATGTACAATCTGTTTTTTATAGGAGTATGTTTAAGCCTGCTTTTCTATAACAATTTTACAATAAACAGACTACTATATTTTTGCGATATTTTCACTCCGTTTGTACTCTCATACCTGTTATTTTACCTATGGAGCAATAGAAGCATAAACAGACATCTTATACTATTTATTACCATATCTTTACTATTATTACACATAATGTACCAGTTATATATTTCTATGACAAGATACCCTCTTGAAGTTACACTATACAAATTCGACATATAATATTCGCTGGTATATAAATGGAACAGAGGCTAAAACTAAACAACATAAACAGGAATAAACATCTCAATTACAAACATTTACAGACATTTTCAGACAGCCACTAAGAATGAAAGAATCAGACGGAGTATATGAGCCACGCTTTAAAGATTATGTATCTTTCTTAAAAGGCGACGCAAAGGCTATTATAAAACATCTACGCTATTATGCCAAGATGCGCTTGAAGCCTGCACAAAAAAGAGGTGTCTTTTATATGGTATTTGAGCCATTTAGGGGGCATCCGGGCTTGGCTGACAGACTAAAAGCAATAATATCAACCTATAATATTGCAAAGTCAAACGGCTACGACTTTAAGATATACTTTAAAACACCTTTTAATCTTAGCGATTATCTTGTACCAAAGTACAATTGGGAATGTAGTCTCGAAGATTTAGAATACTCGTTACGCGATACTCGACTATACAGAGAAAAGAGTTGGAGAGTTCAATATAAATTGCAGCCCAACAAGCAATACCATTGCTATCTGTATAGCGGCAACCTTATGCCACGAGTATTTCCTCAAACAAAATATAAATGGCTGAATCTTTTTAATGAGCTATTCACTCCAAGTGAAAAGTTACAGCAAGCATATAAAGAGCTAAATATTCCGCCACATACTTATGTTTCAATACACATAAGATTTGTTAATGCGTTAGAACATTTTGAGAAAACATATTTCAATAACCACCTCAAAACCCAAGAAGAGCGTAACGCGCTTATTACACGTTGCAAAGAAGGGATAAAAAGTATTATTTCGGCAGATAAGACACGCACCGTTTATGTATTCTCGGACAGTAAACTCTTTTTAGAAACATTAAACGACCTACCCGTACATACATTAAGCAACACCTCTATTCAACATATCAGTTCGACCAAGAGTGATGATGCTACACTAAAAACATTTTTAGACCTATATGTAATGTCGCAATCACAAGCCATTTATCGTTTCCGCGCACCCGAGATATACTCAATATCCCACTACGCACTATTAGCAGCGACAATAGGCGATATTCCCTTCTACGATGTTGACGTATAGTACCCAACGCTAAGAGTAACTATATACCAAGACACAATAATGATAATAATAAATTCCCCCTCATTAACCCCCAAAGAGAATGTCAGCGGAATATCATCCGTTGTACAATTCATTATAAGCGGTAATAATAAGGCCAAATTATACATTTTGAAATTGGTCGAAAAGATACAGAAAGTACAAATATCGCAATGCGCCTAAAAAGAATATGGCGTAACATAAAAGACTACAAACAACTTTTATCAAAAAACAGAGAAGCTATAGTCCACTACAATATTCCACTTATGCGAGGTGCGATAATTCGCGACTACTTTATGATAAAATCCGCTCATAAGGCAGGTAATCGCATAATCATTCACATACACGGAGGCAAATATCTTAAAGAAAGAAATCGTCCATTCTACATAAGAACACCACTCAAAAGAATATTCTCTTGGGCACAATCAGTTATTACACTAAGCGAAGAAGAGACAAAAATTATCTCCGAGGATTTTGTAATAAAAAACATACACACACTTCCCAATTGCATTGACACGGCCAGTGCACAGAAATTCAACAGAAACATTGAGAAAAAAGAGCGCCTCGACATACTCTTCATCGGCCGCATAGAGAGCAACAAAGGCATAGATCACATTTACAATACCACACAGATACTTGAAGAGAAAAAGATAAACTACGTCCTTCACTTTGCCGGTAAAGAAGAGACCCCCGATAACTCATCGTAGGCTCCGCATCGTGTCAACTCTTCTCTATACTTCCATATTGT
>CAYYEL010000152.1:0-2000 GCA_964470845.1 uncultured Bacteroidaceae bacterium
GCAGTCAAATGTTAAAAATTTATAACGAGTAGGGTAAACTCATATAAACTTACCATTATATATTTTAAAGGGTTACTAAGAAGCTGATTAAATCTCTAAAAAAGTTTTCTAATATCTAAAACCGCTATTTCGTTGTTTTTTATATTCAAACAGTTTCTAAATCTTCTACCGCAAAAGTAGCAGCAGAAATAAGGCGCGTCAATACCTTTTTTCCTATTTAGCGATAGGAGTTTCCCTAAAAAGAAAAAAATCGACATTGCAATCCCTCACAGCAACATCACATTAGGAAAAATTCCACTGCTTTTAAATTTTATTTACACACGCTTTTGATTGTATAAAAAAATCACTATCTTCGCAACGTCTTGTTCCGCAGAAAGTCCCCATTGGGGATGCGGATTAAAAGGGAAACAGGTGCAAGTCCTGTACAGTCCCGCTGCTGTAAGCTCTTAAAAATGAGCCTCGTCCATTCAAAAAGCCACTGTTCCTATGCGAACGGGAAGGAGGTACGGGGTAGAGTAAGTCAGAAGACCTGCAAGACGAGTCAATTGCTCATATTACCTTCGAGGAGAGGTACGGGTCATTGTTTTATTTCAACATTTTCGCCAATGCCGGCACATTGCATAAAAAAAGCGTGCTATGCGGTACTTTTTGCAGTATCTCTGCCTCTGTGTAAAATATTTGCACAGAGCGACAATGGCGTGCACCTGCTGGACACGCTCGTCGTGAGCAGCCACAGAGCAACCGGCATTGAGAGCGCAGCTCCCGTGCAGAGCCTCTCGGCCGAGGCAATTGGGCGTCTGGGAGCTACAAATGTGGGCGAGGCGTTGAAATATTTCAGCGGTGTTACGATAAAAGATTACGGAGGCATCGGTGGACTAAAGAGTGTCTCAATCCGAGGAATGGGAGCACAGCACACAGCCGTCTTTTACGATGGGGTTGCGGTGGGCGATTGTCAGAATGGGCAGGTTGATGTCGGACGTTTCTCGACCGACAATATTGCCAATATCCAAATGCTCATAGGACAGGGCGACGATATTTACCAATCGGCACGCACATTGGCAGCAGCAGGCACGGTGTCGATTGAGACCAATTTGCAACAAAAAAACTCATTCAAAATAGGTGCAAGAGCCGCATCGTTCGACAGCTATCAGGCCAATGTGCACATTGGGAGGAGGTTAGGAAGCAGGCTGTACACCTCGCTTTTTGGCGACTACACAAATGCCGGCGGATGCTATAAATTCAATATCGACGGGGCAGGAAGCAGCATTGCAGGACGTCGTCGAAACTCGGACATTGAGAGTGCACGCGCCGAGGCAAATATTATATGGAGCGATGCGAGACGACACACACTGCGGGCAAAATTATATGGCTACTCGTCGATGCGCGGTGTCCCGGGTGCAGTCATTGTCGATAATCCACTGAGTAGCGAGCGATTATTATCGCGTAACATATTCGGACAGCTGTTCTACGAATATACCCCATCGGCACATTTAAAAATGAAAGCCACGCTGAAGCATAATTACACCTACGACAAGAATCGTTTGCCTGCGACAGCCGGTGGAGCATCTACGCATAAGTTCCACCAAAATGAGACCGACCTTTCGTACACCATAAAATGGCAAATAAACGAACATTTTTCCGTTGCCCTTGCCGAAGAGATTATCTACAACACCCTGCGCACCGACAACAGACATAATGTAATGTCGGCAAGCCCTAATAGAATAACCAATCTTGCAGCCTTGAGCGCACGTTACAGCAGCAGTATATTCTGTGCAACAGGCTCGCTTCTGCATTCATTGACCGATGAATGGAGCAGCGTGGGTAAGGTTGCACCGCAGCGCAGCCGTCTGTCGCCCTCGCTCTCGGTGGCCCTCTACCCTTTGCAAGAGCGCCTGTGCCTTAGAGCCTCGTACCGCGACATTTTCCGCCTGCCCACATTCAACGACCTTTACTACCGCGAGAGCGGCAATTTTGCTCTGCGCCCCGAGAAGAGCCGTATG
>CAYYEL010000153.1:0-1967 GCA_964470845.1 uncultured Bacteroidaceae bacterium
ATTAAATATCAATCATTTCAAAGAACTATTTCGATTTTTTAGTGGACACTAATGGTCTTTTTTCTGAAATTCTTCCATAATAATAAAAATACTAATAAATTAACTATCCGCAGGTAATCTCCCCGGCCAAATTCTTTTTCATAAGCCTGCGCACCTCATCTACCGTCAACGATTGCCCCAGCAAGAACATCATCTTTGTAAGTGCCGCCTCGACCGTCATATCCCGTCCGCTTATAATACCCGCCTCAAGCAATTGAAGGCCCGTCTCGTAGAGACGCATTTTTACACTGCCCGTGCTGCACTGCGTAACATTTACAATAACCTTATTGTCGGCGGTAGCACGTTCAAGGGCATCCACAAGCCACTGAGCCTGAGGCGCATTTCCCGCACCAAACGTGCGGAAGATAATCCCCTTAAGTTCCTTGCCCGAGAGAATCTTCTCGACCACACTCTGCTGTATGCCGGGAAAAAGCGAGAAAATAATAATATCGCTCGACATTTTATAATTGGGCTTCAGTTGCACCGACGCATCATACGGCTTAATTACGTGCCGGTTATACAGAATCTCCATTCCCGCAGTTGCAAGATAGGTGCAATTGGGCGAGTTAAAAGCATCGAAACTATCGGCACTGGTCTTTGTAGAGCGGTTGCCACGCATCAGTTTTTGGTGGAAATATATGCACACCTCGGGCACCACCGGCGAGCCATCGGCATTTTTGGCCGCTGCAATCTCAATGGCTGTCAACAAATTCTCCTTGCCATCGGTGCGCAACACACCAATTGGCAACTGACTACCTGTGAGAATAACAGGCTTCATAAGCCCCTCAAGCATAAAACTCAGTGCCGAAGCAGTAAAAGCCATTGTATCTGTTCCGTGCAGAATTACAAATCCATCGAATTTATCATAATTCGTGTGGATAATCTCCACAATTCTGCCCCACAACGCAGGATTCATATCCGACGAGTCTATTGGAGGATTAAATGCACGCGACGAGATATTAAGATTAAACTGACGAAGCTCGGGCACGTGGCGCAACAGATGGTCGAAATTAAACGACTCAAGTGCACCTGTTACCGAGTTACGAATCATACCTATCGTACCACCCGTATAAATAATTAAAATTGACGTTCTTTCTTCGCTGCTCATTTATGCACACAATTATTTATTGTGCGAAGATACACAAATTCTTTTAATTATATACTTAATATACTAACAGATATAAAACAACACATTTATATTATAAAATCTCAAACAAAGCAAGATTCTATTTATGCTGTAAACTGCGAGCACAAACTGCACTCGCTGCAAAAAACGCTAAAGCAAGTTTTGCGTTTCTTGCTCATTTGTTCGTATCTTTGCGGTAAACCGCGAAGATTTTCTGCGCTCGCTGTAAAAATCTAAAGCTAACTTTATTTTTTTGCTCGCTTGTACCTATCTTTGCAATTTCTAATCCAATCCTGATAAAAACAATGCAACGAATAAAAATTATCAAATTCTAATATTATGAATATACAATCTGCGCAACGAATGCATTATTTTGATGCACTTAAAGCATTTACATTTTTTTTAGTCCTATGCGGACACTGTATTCAATACCTTGCCCATAGAGATTTTAATAACGATATAATATTTAGATTTATTTACACTTTTCATATGCCTCTGTTTATGATGATGTCGGGATTTTTCTCACTCTCGGCCATTAAAAGAGATTTTTGGCACAGCACCATCACAAGAACAAGAATGTTACTGTTGCCGGTTGTAACATTATCATTACTTCTGGCATTGATATATATGATTGTTCGTCAAGAAAATATCTTTGAGAAATTTATAAGTCTATCCGGTGGAACATTATGGTTTCTGAAAACAGCTTTTACCTGTTTTATAGTAACCAAACTCTGTTATATGTGTGGAAAATTAAAGTATATAGCCCTAATAATAATGCTCATTGTTTCACAAACACCAATAC
>CAYYEL010000154.1:0-1763 GCA_964470845.1 uncultured Bacteroidaceae bacterium
CTTTTACTGTCAAGTTAACCAATTCTTCTGCAAGAGCTTTCAAATCTGCCATTTTAGTATAAATTTAAATTGTTTTTACTGGATTAAAATAATTATTCTCTTTCACCGAGTGTTTGAAGTACTCCGTGGATGGTATTACCACCTGATTGTAGAGCCGAAACAACATTCTTGATAGGAGACTGTAACAATGCCACAACCTCGGCCAGAAGCTCGTTCTTGCTCTTGATGTGAATAAGAGTTTCGAGCTGATCGGCGCCTACATAGAAGCTCTCCTCGGCGTATGCACCCTTGAGTGCAGGAATCTCGCCCTTGCCAGCAACTTCCTTAATTAACTTAGCAGGAACATTTGCTGTATTGCAAAGCAACAGTGCTGTTGTGCCTTTAAGACAAGGAGTAAGAGCCGAGAAATCAATCTCTGAAGCCTCAAATGCCTTGTGAAGAAGTGAATTCTTCACAACAACCATCTTAACCTCCTGTTTGAAACACTTTGCACGCATAGCGCTGGTAGCGGCTGCATCCATTGCAGTTACATCTACCAAATAGAAATGAGCATATTCCTTGATTATCTCACCAAGCTCGGCTATTTTCTTAACTTTATCTTCCTTCTTCATAGTTCAATCAAATTAAGCTTCGATAGTTTTAGGATCTATTCTCAGACCTTTACTCATCGTAGTCGAGAGGAACACACTTTTTACATAAGTACCCTTTGCTGTTGAAGGTTTCAGCTTCATAATAGTCTGCATAAACTCCTTCACGTTAGCGATTATAGCCTCGGGAGTGAAAGAAATCTTACCGATAGATGTGTGAACAATACCTGTCTTATCTACCTTGAAGTCAATCTTACCCTGCTTAATCTCCTTAACAGCCTTGGGAATATCCATAGTTACGGTGCCACTCTTGGGGTTAGGCATCAGACCACGAGGACCGAGTACACGACCGAGAGCACCCAATTTACCCATTATAGACGGCATAGTGATAATTACATCTACATCCGTCCAACCACCTTTGATCTTCTCGATATATTCGTCAAGACCAACATAGTCGGCGCCTGCTGCCTTAGCTGCCTCTTCGACATCGGGAGTACACAAACAGAGCACGCGAACCTCCTTACCGGTACCGCTGGGAAGAGACACTACACCTCTTACCATTTGGTTAGCCTTACGGGGGTCAACGCCCAAGCGTACATCAATGTCAACAGAAGCATCGAATTTTGTGAAGGTAATCTCCTTCAACAAATCAACTGCCTCTGTAAGTGCATAAGCCTTGGCTGTATCAACTTTTGCGGCTGCCAACTTTTGATTTTTCGTCAGTTTACCCATTCTTGTTTAAGTTTTTAATTGTTTCCGGGAAAAGTTCCATTAACACTGATACCCATACTTCTCGCAGTACCTGCAACCATTTTCATAGCTGCCTCGATAGTAAAGCAGTTCAAATCGACCATCTTGTCCTTTGCGATAGCCTCAACCTGCTCCCAAGTAATAGAAGCAACTTTTTTACGGTTGGGCTCAGCCGAACCACTCTTCACCTTAGCAACCTCAAGCAATTGGATTGCTACAGGAGGAGTCTTTACGACGAAATCGAACGACTTATCTACGTAGTAAGTAATGATAACAGGCAAAACTTTTCCGGCCTTATCCTGGGTTCTGGCATTAAACGCTTTGCAAAACTCCATAATGTTGATACCCTTAGAACCGAGTGCGGGTCCAACGGGAGGAGAAGGATTTGCTGCGCCACCTTTAATCTGCAACTTGATAAGTCCAGCA
>CAYYEL010000155.1:0-1746 GCA_964470845.1 uncultured Bacteroidaceae bacterium
CCTTATGCGTCTGAAGAAAGGTGTTGACCGTCGTGGCGCAGGCTTTGCCGAGAAACTCGTATTCAACATCCCCGCAGGCGATAAGATCCTCATCTACCCCATCCCCCAAGCCGAGATGGAGCGTAATCCTCTGATTGGTGAGAACAACGAGCTTTTTGAAGAGCTTCCCACACCCGTTACAGAGTAAAAAACAAAATAAATCGGTTCCCCACCCTCCCGCCATACATTAAGCGCGGGAGAGTGCAAGCCGAGAGACATTTTAACAAAAAAATGTAAATAAAAAGAATTATGAAACTTTATAAATCATTACTAATTTTGTCAATGGTAGCTGTTGCAGGCCTCTTCACAGCCTGCGACGAGGATGGTTACTGGGATAAGTACCACTTCGAGGATGACACATACTCATTCGAGCACAGCTCACACAGCTACAGCCTCAAGGCAACCGACGCTTTTGGCGAAGCAAAAATCGTTGTTGTACGAGGCACAACAAAGGGCAACGTTGACGTTCCCACAATCATTACAGCCAACAGCAGCATCATCACTGCAGCCGACAACGTTGCCCACTTTGCCGACGGCAGCAGCACAGCCGAGATTACCCTCAATATTGACGAGAGCAAGATTGTAATCGGTGCAAACTACAAAGTTGAGGTAACACTCGACGTACCCGAGGAGAGCCTCTCTATTTCGGGTGCAACAACCTACACACTTACATTTGTTAAGGACTACAACTGGGTATCGGCCGGAAGCGGTGTTTACGCATCGAGCTTCACAGGCGAGCAGTTTGCAGTTAAATTTGAGATGGCCGAGGGTTACAACGACGCCGAGGGTCTGCGCGCAGGTTACTACCGTATGGCTCCCTACAAGGCCGGATACTACATCCCCTTCTATCTTGATGCCGATGCCAACCCCGTAGATTGCCCAGTAGGTATGTACAATGTAGGTGTAACATATGCAGGCGCAGCGCTTGAGTTCTTCCACAACCCCGGCCATTCGGCTTATGGCAGTTACTGCTACTTTACAAAGGAGGGCAGCATCTATTTGCTTGCCGGTCTTTGGAACACAGCCGAGGGCTTGTATACTGCTAAAGAGCAGTTTATGTGGACCGAGGGAGGCCCCGCTGCCGAGTAAAATTCACTCAAGAAGCAAATAATTAAAAAATGGATGGTTCAGTGTGAACCATCCATTTTTTAATTGGGAACACTTTGATAAATTTAAAACACACAAAAACACCGCTCCTCTTTTTGTAATAAAGAGGAGCAGTAATAATGCTTCACAATAAAGTATTACAAAATCGTATAAATTATTTACTTTTGCAAAGGGTTAATAAATAAACTATATGGCCGAAATAAACACAAAAGAATTAAAAGAAGTAAGAAGAAAGTTACGAAACAACCCCACACCTGCCGAAGCAGCACTATGGGCGCAACTAAAATCTGAAAGACTTGAGGGGACCCATTGGCGGCGGCAATTTTCAGTCGGAAAATATATCTTAGACTTCTACTGCCCATCACATAAGCTATGTGTTGAGCTTGACGGCGAAGGACATTTTAATATGCAAAGCGATTTATTAGACTTAGAGCGCACCGAGTATTTAAAATCAAAAGGTATATCTGTTATTCGATTTGAAAACAGAGAGATATGGGAGAATATTGATAGAGTACTATTGGTTATTAAATGCGAATTGCTTAATTCAAAACAAAAGTAAGAAAGCATTTAAAATCCTTTAAAATACATAAACAACGCTCC
>CAYYEL010000156.1:0-1637 GCA_964470845.1 uncultured Bacteroidaceae bacterium
AATTTTTACAGCGAGCGCAGAAAATCTTCGAGATTTATCTCAAAGATACACACAAACGAGCGAGAATATATAAAGTTTACTTTAATATTTTCAAAGCGAGTGCAGAATATCTTCGCTGTTTACAGCAAAGATAGACAAACGAGCGAAAGTTGTGCAAGCGAAGCCACATTTTTCATCTACACAACAAAAAACAGGGCTCGTCATTAAATGACGAGCCCTTTAGTAGCTATATGTAATTCAATAAATTACTGAGCCAATTTGTTCTCAGAACCAAGCACGTTCACAATCTTGTGAATATACTGCTTCTTCATATTCTCGCGAGCGGGACCAAGATACTTTCTGGGGTCAAACTCAGCGGGGTTAGTTGCGAACACCTCGCGAACAGCAGCAGTCATAGCCAGACGGCTGTCGCTATCGATGTTAATCTTACATACAGCAAGAGCAGCAGCCTTACGAAGTTCCTCCTCGGGAATACCGATAGCATCCTTCAATGCGCCACCATACTTGTTGATAGTAGCAACCTCCTCTTGGGGAACCGAAGAAGAACCGTGAAGAACGATGGGGAATCCGGGAAGCTGCTCCATACAACCCTCAAGCACGTCAAATGCCAAGGGAGGAGGAACAAGGATACCATTCTCGTTACGTGTACACTGCTCGGGCTTGAACTTGTTTGCGCCGTGTGATGTACCAATTGAGATAGCCAAGCTGTCGCAACCTGTCTTTGTTACAAAGTCAACAACCTCCTCGGGACGTGTATAAGTGTGGTGCTCGGCAACAACGTCATCCTCAACACCTGCAAGAATACCAAGCTCACCCTCAACAGTAACATCATACTGGTGAGCATACTCAACAACCTTCTTAGTAAGAGCTACATTCTCCTCATAGGGAAGATGCGAACCGTCAATCATCACCGATGAGAAGCCCATATCTATACAAGACTTGCAAAGCTCGAACGAGTTACCGTGGTCGAGGTGAAGAACAATCTCGGGGTTAGCGCAACCAAGCTCCTTAGCATACTCAACAGCACCCTCAGCCATATAACGGAGAAGAGTCTGGTTGGCATACTTACGAGCACCGCTTGACACCTGAAGAATAACGGGAGACTTTGTCTCAACAGCAGCCATAACAATAGCCTGAAGCTGCTCCATGTTGTTGAAGTTAAACGCGGGGATAGCATAACCACCCTTCATTGCTCTTGCGAACATATCACGAGTGTTCACAAGACCTAATTGTTTGTAATTTACCATAATATATACTTTTAAAGTAAAAAAATAATTTAGTATTTCCAATTTTGTGCGAAGATAGTAAATAATTTCGTTACTTATTAAGAAAGCACACAAATTTCTATAAAAAAAGTTTAAGAAGCAACATCAAACAGCGACAGCAACATTATGAAATAAATTTGTATTTTTCGTCCAAATACACTATTTTTGTTCAATTTTAAGGCACAATTATATGTATATAATAGGTATTGCAGGTGGAACAGCCTCGGGAAAGACCACCGTAGTAAAAGAAATCGTAAACTCACTGCCCGCAGGCGAGGTAGTGGTAATACCTCAAGACTCTTATTATAAGGACAGCAGCCACATCCCTATTGAAGAGCGTCAGCAAATAAATTTCGACCATCCCGACGCATT
>CAYYEL010000157.1:0-1564 GCA_964470845.1 uncultured Bacteroidaceae bacterium
CTTGTGTACAATAAATATCGAACCAGCCGCGAATAGAGAAATGGTCGTCGCGCTTCTGTGTGCGTTTGTTTATGGGGTAGCCGTGAAAGAGTGCCACTTTTACTCCGGGGAAAAAGTCGTATATGTAATTACCCGGTGCAAACACTGCTATTGGCGAATATTGCATTACCTCGTCTATCGTGTGCAGCCTTTTTTCATTGGGCAAAAGTCTGTCGGTACAACTATCTTCGAGGAACCACGCAACCTCGTCGCCTCGACGCCAAATTTCCTTTTGCAATGGGCGCAAAATGGTATAAGAATATGATAATGTTGCAAAAAATAGATAGCGCATGCCCATAATCTGTTTATTTTATTGAATTAAAGCCGACCTTTCAGCATCTACCGTACATTAGCAGCGTCGATACTTTTATTTCTTTGTATTTTTAAAATGCAACCTATAAAATATAAAACAATCGCATAGGCCACAATGAGAGCCATACGCGATTGTTTTTTTATCAGGTGATTCTTATTTAAGTTGTCCGCTGTTGGCAGCGTTAATCATAGCCTCACTGGCATACATATAAACCTCGACGCGACGATTCTGTGCACGGCCGGCAGCTGTCGAATTATCGGCAACGGGCTCTTTTGAGCCGAATCCCTCGATATTCTTAATCTGCTTCGACGACACACCGAGAGACTTCAGATACTCGGCAACTGAATTGGCACGATTCATCGAGAGAGGTTCGTTAATGGCATCGCTGCCTGTTGAGTCGGTGTGTCCAAAGATAGCCACGTCGGCGTCGTTATACTCTTTAAGCACCTGAGCAAACTGTGCAAGATTCTTCTTGGCCTCGTCGTTCAGAGAATATTTATTTGTTGCAAAAAGAACACCCGAGTCGAATGTTACCTTTACAGCTGTAAGGTTATTGGCATCGGTAACCGTCTCGACTGTAGCACTTTGAATTTCTGAGGCAGCCTCGGCAGCCTTGTCCATACGACGGCCAATTACTGCACCTGTACCTGCACCGACGGCAGTTCCGACAGCGGCACCAATAGCCTTATTACCTGCAAAATGACCAACCAAAAGACCAAGAGCCGCACCACCGGCAGCACCAATCATACTACCTTTGGCTGTATTATTAAGCGAACTGCATCCACTAAGAACAATAAGTGCACAAAGGGCAACACTGACAGACTTCAAAAAATTTGCTTTCATACTTTATAAAATTACAAAATTCGTTATACAAACAGTTAAATCAAAATTTTGGGCGAAGATACGAAAAAACTCTTATAACAATATACAACAATGGGGATATATAAATTTATTTTTGTTTTTTACCATATACAGCGAAAATATTCTGCACTCGCTGTGTAAAATATTGAAGTAAACTTCATATTTTCCGCTCGTTTGTGCGTATCTTTGCGGTAAACCGCGAAAATATTCTGCACTCGCTGTGTAAAATATTGAAGTAAACTTCACATTTTTCGCTCGTTTGTGCGTATCTTTGCGGTAAACCGCGAAGATATACAGCACTCGCTGTGTAAAATATTGAAGTAAACTTCATATTTTCCGCTCGTTTGTGCG
>CAYYEL010000158.1:0-1540 GCA_964470845.1 uncultured Bacteroidaceae bacterium
AGCAATCCGAATAACCGTTTAATTCTAAGATAATTGCAAATTCTGCGATTTTTTAGTTAAAAAAGTCGTCCACAACCCTCAAACCACCGATATTCACAAATAATACCACTCGCTTAATCTGCGGGTGGTATTATTATTTATATACACATTATCAAACTAAAAACAAAAGCTATGGCAACAATTAAAGTAAAACTACAACAGTCATCCACAACATCAACCGAAATGCAAGAAATATATTACCAAATAACCTACAATCGTAAAGTAAAAACAATAAAAAGCGGGTTACACATTTTTGCCAACGAATGGGACAAAGAGAAGGAAGAGATAATTCTGCAAAAAAACAACAGAATGCGCAACAAAGAACTCATCGAAACAAAAGAAAAAATACGTGAAGAATTGGTAAAACTCAACAGCACAATCTCGAAACTGACAAAGGAAAAACCATATTACACAATTAACGACATTATCGAGATATACAAAAAAGACTCAGACAACTACAATCTGAGCACATTTATGAAAAAAATCATAGAAGAAAAAAGGAAAAGAAATAAAGAACGCACTGCCGATAACTACTCAACGACACTAAAAAGTTTTATGCGATTCCGTTGCAACAAAGACATTATGATAGAAGATATTAACTCGAACCTACTCATCGAGTATGAGAGTTATTTAAAAAGTAAATCAATATCACTGAACACAATCTCATTTTATATGCGCATACTACGCGCCGTATATAATCGCGCAGTCGAAAACAATATAATAAAACAAAACAACCCTTTTAAGAAAGTATATACAGGAATTGAGAAAACAACAAAACGAGCCATAAAGATAGAAACAATAAAAAGAATCAAGCAATTGAACTTAACCGAAAAACCGACAATCGACTTTGCCCGCGATATGTTCTTATTCTCTTTATACACACGAGGAATGTCCTACATAGACATTGCCTATTTAAGAAGAGATAACATAAAAAACAACACACTCACCTACCGACGTCGGAAAACAGGCAAGAAACTATCCATAAAATTAGAACCTTGTATGCAGGAAATTATAAGAAAATATACCCACAAAACAAAAAACGACAGACTATTACCTATTATAAAAGACAAGAGCAACGAAAAAAGAGAATACGAAAATTCTTTAAGATTAGTAAACAATAGATTAAAGATATTAGGTCGGCTTGTAAACTCCGAAACACCGCTTACAATGTACGTAGCACGACACTCTTGGGCAAGCATTGCAAAAAACAAATATATCTCAATATCTATAATAAGCGAAGCAATGGGACACAGCAACGAGAAAATTACACAAATATATCTTGCATCGTTCGAGAATCAAGTAATAGATAATGCCAATAGAATTATAATAGATGACATCCTAAAAGAGTAATCTCTTTGTAAGAGAAGGAAACCACATAAAAATACACGTCAGAGCACTTTTAGACGAACTAACGAATTGTTTGCTTTGTAATTGGATTTTATTTTAACCATACTGTCAAGATAGAAGTGCAACAAAATTCCCTCCTTGCTCACGACTTTGA
>CAYYEL010000159.1:0-1462 GCA_964470845.1 uncultured Bacteroidaceae bacterium
GTGCTATCTTTAATATGGCAGTTGAGGGTCTTGGTAAATATACAGCTATCGCATCGGGTATCTTTATGACAATGGTATTTGGTTGTGCTATAATGTTGGCTATCCAAGCACAGGTTGCTCAAATGACCGACTACATCACCAGCTACTGGGTAGTTGTATTCTGCGCCGCTTACCTCTTGTTCTATGCTCTTGTAGGTTCAAAGCCCGCAAAGAAGTAATTCAAACTGACTAATAAACAATATTTGTTAACACATAAAACATTACGACTATGGATATAGAATTTGTAAGAAGTCGCTTCATCAAACATTTCGATGGCACAACAGGTAGCATCTACGCATCACCCGGCCGCATCAACCTCATTGGTGAGCACACCGACTATAACAACGGTTTTGTATTCCCCGGCGCTGTAAACAAAGGCATTATGGCCGAGATTAAGCCCAACGGCACAGAGAAAGTTTGTGCTTACTCTATCGACGAGAAAGACTACGTAGAGTTTGGTCTTAACGAGGAGGATTGCCCCCGCGCATCTTGGGCAAAATACATCTTCGGTGTTTGCCGCGAAATGATTAAGCGTGGTGTACCCGTTAAGGGCTTCAACACTGCATTTGCAGGCGATGTACCCCTTGGTGCAGGAATGTCATCATCGGCAGCTCTTGAGAGCACATACGCTTACGCATTGAACGACCTCTTCGGCGACAACAAGATTGACAAGTTCGAGCTTGCCAAGGTTGGTCAGGCAACCGAGCACAACTACGTTGGTGTAAACTGCGGTATTATGGATCAGTTTGCAAGCGTATTTGGAAAGTCGGGCAGCCTCATCCGTCTCGACTGTCGCTCACTCGAGTATCAATATTTCCCATTCAAGCCCGTTGGCTACCGTCTGTTGCTCGTTAACACCTGCGTTAAGCACGAGCTTGCAGGCTCGCCCTATAACGAGCGTCGCCTCAGCTGCGAGCACGTAGCCGAGGTTATCAAGAGCAAGCACCCCGAGGTTGAGTCGTTGCGCGACGCCAACTTTGATATGCTTGAGGAGATTAAAGCCGAGGTTAAGCCCGAGGACTACAACCGTGCAAAATATGTTATCGGCGAGGTTCAGCGCGTGCTTGACGTGTGCGACGCACTTGAGGCCGGCGACTACGAGACAGTAGGTAAGAAGATGTACGAGACACACTTCGGCCTCAGCAAGGACTATCAGGTTAGCTGCGAGGAGCTCGACTATTTGGTTGACGTTGCTATCGACTGCGGTGTAACAGGTTCACGTATGATGGGCGGCGGCTTCGGCGGTTGCACTATCAACCTTGTTAAAGAGGAGCTTTACGACATATTCGTCGAGAAAGCTAAGGAGCGTTACAAAGAGCAGTATGGCAAGCTCCCCCTCATTTACGATGTAGTAATCGGCGACGGTTCACGTAAAATTTGCTAATTGAATATTATTTCTTCGGAATCATCTAAGTGCACAATG
>CAYYEL010000160.1:0-1360 GCA_964470845.1 uncultured Bacteroidaceae bacterium
TATACGAATAAACGAGCTAAAAATATCAAGCTTGCTTGAATATTTTTTACCGCGAGTGCAAAAGTATATCGGCCGCAAGGACAATATACGAATAAACGAGCTAAAAATATCAAGCTTGCTTGAATATTTTTTACCGCGACGACGCGGGCGAGCGTCGTTTGCGACGACTGAAGCTTTAGCTTTACAAAGGAGCGCGGCTTGCCGCCAAAGAAAGCATATCGGCCGTAAGGCCAATATAACCCCCACAGCAACAAGAGCCCACAAAATAAAAACCCATCGCAACCGAAAAAACATCCACTAAAATACAATAAGAGACAAAAATTTATTATCTTCGCAGATAAATTAAATCAAAAAGACAAAGCATCCACAAGAGAGATGAAATTAAGCATCATAGTTCCGGTATATAAAGTCAGACGACACCTGCAAAATTGCATAGAGAGCATTTTGCAGCAAACATACACCGACTACGAGCTTATCCTCGTCGATGACGGCTCGCCCGACAACAGCGGTTCAATATGCGACCGCTACGCACAAGAGTGCGACAAAGTGCGCGTAATACACAAAAAGAACGGCGGCCTTTCCTCGGCCCGAAACGCAGGCCTTGCAGCAGCACAAGGCGAATACATCACCTTTGTCGATGGCGACGACACAATAGCCTCGGGCACATATTACTACAATATGCGCATACTGGCCTCGAACCCCGACATTGACATACTCGAATACCCCGTAATTGAACATTACGAAACCCCCGCCAGCAACATAATATCATTTGAACCTCAAAAGATAACAGGCAGCGACAACATCTTCACCGATTGGATAAAACGCAAGGGCTACGAGCACAGCTACGCCTGCAACAAAATTTACCGCGCCGAACTGTTCTTTTTCATACGCTACCCCGAGGGAGAAGTATTTGAAGACACAATGGTAACACCCACCCTCATCGAGAGCAGTCAGACAGTCTATTACTCCGACGCAGGCTTCTACTACTACTACGACCACGAGGGCAGCATCTCGAACAGCTACTCATTCGCCACCCAACAATTCCGATACAAAAACCTCGTCAACCTATACAAAAAAGTAAAGCACGAATACAAAATGGAAGCCGAGAGCCACGACATACTATTCCGCGCCCTCGACAACCTGACCGACCTTCTACGTTGCAGCGACGGAAACAAACAACAACGGCAAGCAGCCTGCGCACTACTCGCCAACGAGCGCATAGACCTAAAAACACTATACAAAAAAGAGATACCCCTGCGTACAAAAATCAAATACACCACATTCGCACTGCTGGGAGCAGCCACACACAGCCGCCTATACGCAATGATACACAAGAAACTATGCTAAAAAACAGCAACTA
>CAYYEL010000161.1:0-1342 GCA_964470845.1 uncultured Bacteroidaceae bacterium
ACGGGATAGATGAGGGTAACTGTGATTGTAAGGTTATCACCGGGCATTACCATCTCTACGTCTGCGGGGAGAGTAATCTCACCTGTGCAGTCCATTGTACGGAGGTAGAACTGAGGACGATACTTGTTACGGAATGATGTATGACGACCACCCTCCTCTTTCTTCAGGATATAAACCTGAGCCTCGAAAGTTGAGTAAGGCTTAATCTGACCGGGATGGCAGAGTACCATACCACGCTTGATCTCGTTCTTATCAACACCACGGAGGAGAAGACCTACGTTATCACCAGCCTCACCGAGGTCAAGGAGCTTACGGAACATCTCAACACCTGTAACAACTGTCTTCTTGTGCTCACCGAGACCGAGAATCTCAACCTCGTCGCCCACTTTAACAACACCGGTCTCGATACGGCCTGTAGCAACAGTACCACGACCTGTGATTGAGAACACGTCCTCAACGGGCATCAAGAAAGGCTTGTCAATATCACGGGGAGGCAGAGGAATCCACTCGTCGCAAGCAGCCATCAGCTCCATTACCTTATCCTCCCACTCCGCTACGCCGTTAAGCGCACCGAGTGCAGAACCCTTGATGATAGGAGTGTTGTCGCCGTCAAACTCATAGAATGAAAGAAGCTCACGCATCTCCATCTCAACGAGCTCAAGCATCTCTGCATCGTCAACAACATCACACTTATTAAGGAACACAACAAGACGAGGTACGTTCACCTGACGAGCAAGAAGGATGTGCTCACGTGTCTGAGGCATAGGACCATCTGTTGCAGCACAAACGATGATAGCACCGTCCATCTGAGCAGCACCGGTAACCATGTTCTTAACGTAGTCGGCGTGACCCGGACAGTCAACGTGTGCATAGTGACGTGTCTCTGTCTGATACTCTACGTGAGAAGTATTGATGGTGATACCACGCTCTTTCTCCTCGGGAGCGTTATCGATCTGATCGAATGATTTCAACTCTGAAAGACCTCTCTTTGCAAGAACTGTTGTAATAGCAGCAGTAAGAGTAGTCTTACCGTGGTCTACGTGACCAATAGTACCGATGTTTACGTGCGGCTTGGTACGTTCAAATTTTTCTTTTGCCATAGTTTTTAGCTTTAATTTATAACAATATATTTACCAAATATCTGTTTTTAAACTTTGACTCTTACAGAGACAAAAATTCACTCTTCTCCAGAGCTGTTACCGAGACTTGAACTCGGGACCTCTTCCTTACCAAGGAAGTGCTCTACCACTGAGCTATAACAGCGTTGAAAAAGAGCGGAAGACGGGACTCAAACCCGCGACCCTCAGCTTGGAAGGCTAATGCTCTATCAACTGAGCTACTT
>CAYYEL010000162.1:0-1021 GCA_964470845.1 uncultured Bacteroidaceae bacterium
AAAGTCGTGAGCAAGGAGGGAATTTTGTTGCACTTCTATCTTGACAGTATGGAATTTGCAATTATCTTGTAATTAGACGGTTATTCGGATTGCTTGAAAATTGGGTAACGAGATAGCAACCGTTCGTATTTCTGAGTTCTTCATTGCTTTGCCACAATGTGCTAACTCTTGACACTACAAAGGTACAAAAAGAATCGCAGACGAAAGAGAATGATGGTAATTTTTTTCGTCTGCGACTATTATTTAGAGGGAAAGAGAATTTCCTCTTTTTCTATTTCCCAATCCTTGAATTTAAATTTCCAACGTTCTTCCATAAATTGCAACATAGACAATCCTCGTCCTTTTATCGTTTCTGTTGTCCACTCATTCTGTTTTGAAACCTCTATCTCAATGAAGACAGTACGGAAAAGAAAGGGTTCTCGGCTCGTTTCCGTAAGGCACCACGAAGATTCAAAACAAAAAGATGAAAATTGCTGAATTTCAACGAATTCAGCAATTTTCTTTTTGTTTATACTGTGCAAAACTTGCTGATTCAGGAATTTCAATCGTGCCAAATTCGTGGCTTTTTTTTGAGCCATTGAAAAAAGCTGCGATTTGATATGTAAAGCACAGATATTCACTTATTTGCATAGCGTGCATTGTATTTTCAGCAGATAGTCGAAGCTGCCGGATATGTTGTAACATTCCGTTACTTCGGGAATATCTCGGATAATCTCCGTAAAGTTTTGTGCAATCTCACGGCTCAATTTGTTCATCTTTATATGACAAAACACTATGAAGCCTTGATTGAGTTTCTCGGCATCGAGCACAGCGATGTATTTCTTGATATAACCGTTGTTCTCCAATCGTTTCAACCGTTCGAATACGGGGGTAGAAGAAAGACTGACCCGGGAGGCCAACTCCTTTGTAGTCAGTCGGGCGTTCTGCTGCAAAGTGCGCAGAATCTGTAAATCTGTCTTGTCCAATGTTTCCATAAAAGAATAATTTTCTGTCGACGGGCTTCCGATGAGGACTTTCCCGT